>JBFJVR010000335.1:0-3660 GCA_041624095.1 Oleiphilaceae bacterium | reverse complement strand
GGAGGCTTGGTGCAGTATAATTTCAGGTAAAAACGTGTCGAAAAGGCGAAAACTTCGGGTCAAAAAAACGACCCGGGTCACACTTTGCATAAACTGTGTGTGGCTGGCGGCGAGAACTCAGGAGAAGGCGTCATCTACCGCATCGATTAGACGTGTGAGTTCGTCCTGATCTTCGTCATTGAGTTCGCAGTGATCAATTACGTAGTTGGCAGTTTTAATAACTGCTCGCCAGCGAGGTTTGGCGGGCAGGGTTTTTAGACTGAGGTATTTGTCGAGTGTGCGCGTTTTAGCGGTTGTACCATCAATGTACACTCTCCAGCAGCGGCTTTTCTCGGCTAGGTCGGCCTTGGTCTGGTGAGTATAGCGTTCCCAGGTTAGCAAAGCGGTGCGAAGTGTGCGTACGACCAGCTCTTTGGCTGACTCGCCAGCGCTTTCGTTTTGCGCTGGTTTTTGCTCTGCTTCTGGCTCTGCTTTGGGTGCAACGGGCCGCAGTAGTTCGCTTTGGTTCAAGGCATTTTCTATCTGGTCGATGCGGCTTCTGCTGGCAGCCAACTCTTTGGTCAAACTTTCTAGCAGGTTGGGTGCGTCGAGTTTCAAGTCAGTTTCAGCTGGTTTGGCCAATATAACCAGAAAGGTATCAAATTGGTCGCTATGAACTGTCGTGTAAAGTTTGACGGGGTATTCTTTGGAGCGAAAATCAGCCTGAACTTCAAAGTGGGTGTTGTGTTGGTCGCACAATGCTTGAAATTGCTGCATCGATTGAAGGCTCAAAAGCGAGCTTAAGGTATGCTTGCATAGCTCCTCTATGCTTGTTCCGCACAGTTTGGCAAAACTTTGGTTGGCAAACAGTATATCGAACTCTTCGTTAAGCATGAGTATGCTTTCTTCGGCTCCTTCGAGCGCTTTGTATAGCTGCGTATTGGCTTTGTTGAGCTCTAGTTGGAGCTGTTCGCTATGTGTTAGCTCCTGTTTTAATGCGAAGTTTTCAGCAGTAAGTTGCCAGAACTTTTTAACACTCAGTTGGCTAAACAGGCGGGCGAGGAGCTCCTGTCGGTGGTAGGGTTTGATCAGGTAATCGTTTGCGCCGGCTCCCAAAGCCTCGACAATATCACTGATCTGGTAGCGCGCTGTAAGCATAATCACCGGCAGTTGCTGGCTGTTATGCTCCAGTCGAACCTGGCGGCAGGCATCAATGCCATTCATGCCTGGCATCATCAGGTCCATTAGAATCAGGTCGGGGCGAGTCGTTTCCAGGCGAGTCATCAGGTTTTTAGCGCAGGTAAAGGTTTCGACGGTATAACCGGCGGGTTCCAGTTGGCTGACAACCAGTTGGCGATTAACTTCTTCATCGTCGGCATAAAAAACCACTGCGTGCTCGCCCTGTGGTAGGTTGAAAAGCTGGCTGTTGCTATTTTCTTCGTGCTGCAGTTTTGCGAGTTCGGGCAGGCTTTCCTTGCGCTCTTCGGTCTCGCGCTTCAGAGTGGCATTTTCCGTCTCCAGGCTAACGCGCTGGTGCTCGCTACAGATAGGCAAACTGAAGCTGACAGTTGTGCCTTTATTTTCTTCGCTGTCAATTTTCAGTTCGCCACCGTGCAGGTTAACCAGCTGCTTCGTAATTGACAAACCCAGCCCGGTACTGGAGCCGCGTCGTTTGCCACTTTCAAGATATTGTTCAAAAGGGTGGAATAGCACAGCGACTTTGTCTTGCGGAATACCTGCTCCGGTGTCTTCAATGTCGAGGGTAACAGTATCGCCATTGACGTGTGCCGAAACGGTAATATGGCCCTGTTCGGTATATTTAATGGCGTTGCCTACCAAGTTAAACAGAATTTGTTGCAGGCGATACTCGTCAGCCACGACCATGATGCGTTCGTTGTTAAGCTCGTTATAGAGTGTGAGTTGCTTTCCCTTAATCAGGGGGCGCAGCGTCTGAAGTACATTTTCGGTTAGCTGGCCGAGATCAATAGATTGAAGGTTAAGCTTGAGCTTGCCGTGTTTAATGCTCGAGAAGTCCAGAATGTCGTTTACCAGATTGCTCAAGCGGCGACTGGTTGCTTCAATCAGTTCGATTTGGTGCTTTTGCGCATCCGAGAAGCTGCTGCCATCTTCTGAGAGGCGCTCTGCCAGGCCGGCGATGCCATGCAGGGGGGTCCTGAGTTCGTGAGAGGTTGTGGCGAGAAACTCATCCTTAAATTCGTCGAGCTGAACCAGCTCTTCGTTGCGTTGGCTTAGCTCGGTCGACATCTGCTCAATGGTGCGAAAGTTAAGCAAGTAGCGCCTTATAAGGGCGCTTAGCTGGAATAGCACAAAGGCAAGCGCCCCCAAATGCATCAGGTTAGGTGTGTCTATCAAGTAGCTGTAATTGAGGGCGTCGTTGACTGCTGTCAGGCAGAAAATCAACAGGCTAAAGCCGAACATTTTTGCTCCGGTTCGTTTTGCCCTCAATGCTTGGATATAAAGGTAGAAAATATAGGGGATCAGTCCGCAGCCAATGATCTGGAAAGGAATATTAAGCTGGGTATAAAAGCGCACCTCGGTGACGATCGCTGTCAGGCAAAACGGCATACTGATGAGCCATCCTGCATAAAGGAGTTTTTTGTTTACTTCTTGCGGAAAGAGGTAATAAAAATAGCCGATGAAGAAAGGCAGGCTTAGGTATATAGTCAGATTTTCGAATAGTTGCAAGATACTCCAATCGAAACCGCCGAGCATATAAAGTATGCGTTCATCGATCAGCAGACGCCGCCAGCCAATGGCAAAGCATAGCAGGCTAAAGTACAGCACTTTTTTGTCCTGTCTTCGCGACAAAAACAGCAAAAATGCTAAGGTGCCGGTGCCAAGCAATAAAGTGCTGTAGATCGTTGACGAGATAAGCGGCTTGTCTCTAAGCTTGAAAACACCCGAATCGTCCGTAAGGCGAGGGGCATACCAGAGGCCGCCCCACTGGTAATGGAAGTTTGAGCTTTGAATCAGTATCGAGAGTGTTTCTGGTGCATTCTGCACAGTAATTACTTTGGGAAGATAAGCTGCACGTTCCAGTTCCGCTGTCGTCGCTACTTGGCCATTTCCTGCTACCTCAACACCGTTTACCCACATTCGGTATGCGCTTGCCATATCGGGCATGGCCAGATAAAAAGTGCTAATGTTTGGTGGAACAGTAACCTTGAGCCTCAGGGTTCCGTATCCTTCTGCCGAGACCGCGCCTTCGTGAACGTCGGAATTTGTCCAGGGGCCTGGTACTGTCACTCGTCCCCAGTGAGGAAAGTCGCTTGCGCTGTCGGGTTCCAATAGTGCGTGCCACGCAAAATCCCATTCTCCGGCTAGCGCATAGATGTTGCCAAGCCCCCATTCAGCCTCACTGAGGTTGATATGTGCTTGCTTCGCGCTCAGTGGCAGAACAAAGCTGCACAGAACTAACAGGCTGAAAATACGATTTGCCGACATGCAGATGGTTTCCGCTTTTAGTTGTTTTTATTAAGCGCACAATCATACCGAATTTTTGTGATGAAGGCAGTGACCCTATGCACTTTTGCGGGCAATTAGTGGCCACGCTCGGTACTTGTTTTTCCTCTCTACGGCCCCTTAGTAAGCATCTACTAATAGAAAATAAGGTCAAATATGGACGATATGTGTTCTATCACGGCTTAAGTTCACTAGTGT
>JBFJVR010000334.1:0-3666 GCA_041624095.1 Oleiphilaceae bacterium | reverse complement strand
TACCGATGTTTCTATATTTGGATAGGTCTGTCATTGCAAATAAACTCGAATAATTGAAGACTAAAATCGCGCGACAGTATACAGGAAAACTTTACCAGTTTTGTAAAATTTAGCGATATATTGCTCAGAATTTGAAAGATTCTTTACCGCAAGCCCTTATAAATGCTCTGATCACTCGCTTAAAACTGCACCTTCACTTGAAACCCGCATACAGCTATCGCAGAATCGATGCTTCTTGATCGGGTCAATAAAGGATAACCACATGTCTAAAGTAGCATGGGTAGCAGGTGCCAGTGGCTTAGTAGGCGGGCACTTAATGCGCCAGCTTTGTGAATGCGAAGACTACGCTGAGGTCGTCGCACTGGTGCGCAATAGCTGCTCGGCAGAATGGGACTCCCACCCAAAGGTCACACAACAGATAGTCAACTACGACGATTTGGTGCTACCGCAGCATTCATCAGAAGCCCTCGACCTTTTCTGTGCACTGGGCTCCACAACGCGCAAAACGCCCGACAAAACTAAGTACTACACCATTGATGTTAACTATCCTTTGAACTTCGCGCAGGCTGGCCAAAAGCAAGGCGCCCGTTATTTCGGACTCGTATCGGCTCACGGTGCAAATGCGAATTCGCTGTCGTTTTATCTAAGAATGAAAGGTGAACTCGAAAAACAACTGCAGACTTTGGCTTACCCCCATCTGTGTATTGCACGCCCCGGCCTATTAAAGGGCGAACGGAGCGAGTTTCGCTTGGCTGAACGCTTAGGTGAGCAAGTAGCCAACTTATTGCCGGGAAACTACAAATCGATCCTGGCTCAGGATGTCGCTACCAGCCTGGTCAAAAGTGCTCAACAGCAACAAGCGTCAATGATGCTGCTTAGTTCAAAACAAATGCAGCACGCTAGCCGGGACTTAAACCCTAAATGAGCAGTATCGACGAAGAACTATCCACCAGCATCCTGGCTCTGTTTAAGCGCACCCAATCGATAGCTCTTGCCACCAGCGACGAACACGGACACCCTGACATCAGCTATTGCCCCTACCTGCTGCACAATGGGAACCTATATATTTTTATCAGCGAACTGGCCGCACATACTATCAACCTGAGACACAGACCCGCACTCTCACTAATGCTGATTGAAGATGAATCCAGTAGCAGCAACATTTTTGCACGCCAACGCATCAGCCTAAAAGGACAAGCCAAATTCATTAGCCGCTCAGACAAGCAATGGCGAAACATTCTCAATCATTTTGAGCAGCAACGCGGCGAAACCATCAAGGTGCTTCGTGAGCTTCCCGACTTTCACCTAGTCAAAATCGAAGCCGGCTCAGGGCGCTTCGTTAAGGGATTCGCACAAGCCTATGATTTTTCCCCCCGCGATTTAGATCACTTTCTTACAGTTAAGAATTAAACCCTGCACCATGATCAACAGCCGAACGAATTTAAACAAAAAAGAGCGTAAAGAAACGGCACTAGTAACGGGTTTGATCTATACTCATCTTACTAAGCACCTGCTGACCTTTAACGGGGGCATACGATAAATAAAACGTGTCGCCCTACTATGATGTAATTCATCATCTCAACCGAGTTACTAGATGTCTGTAAAGCGCTCCGAGATACAAGTCACTGTTGATCAGCTGGAATTGGGAATGCGTGTCACCCGCCTTGACCGCCCTTGGCTTGAAACCGATTTTTTATTGCAAGGCTTCATCATCGACAGTCAGGATGACATCGATGCCTTGGTCAGGCAGTGCAAGTATGTCTATGTTGAGTCCCAAACTGTTAGCAAAACCCCAGACATGGAGCGACGGGACGCTCCGGCAGGTCTGTTTGCGCGCTTTTCAAAACGCCCTGCCCAGAGGCACAGTGTCAGCAGCAACCGTCCCGCTGCCGGGCTCGGAAAACATCGCCCGACACCAGACACCCGAATTGCCCACATCAACAAGATCAGCACTGAAAGAGAGCTTGGCGGGGCTAGGGTCACCTATGGTGATGCAAAGCAATCCGTCAAGAGTATTATGGACGGTTTGCGGATCGGGCGTGCAATCGACATTAACCAGAGTCGAGCAGCCGTCAACTCAATTGTCGACAGCGTGCTGCGAAATAAAGATGCCCTAATCTGGCTGACAAAAATCAAGTCCAAAGACGAGTACACAGCTGAGCATTCACTGAACGTTTGCGTCTTATCGGCAACCTTCGCCCGGTATCTTGGGCACGATAAAAGCGAGATACAGCAAATCGCACTCTGCGGCCTGCTTCACGATGTTGGCAAGTCAAAAATCCCTGATGAAGTGCTCAACAAGGAGGGGCGCTTTTCGGACGAAGAGTTTGAATTGATGAAACAACACACCACCTTCGGACGAGACCTGCTGATGTCGGTCAAGAATAGTGACCGGATTGCGATCGACGTTGCCCACTGCCACCACGAACGCATGGACGGGAGCGGCTATCCACGAGGGCTTAAATCGCACCAGATACCCTATTACGCAAAACTCGTTGCACTGGCCGACTGTTACGACGCCATTACCAGCAGCCGCTGTTATGATGGGGCACGTGCCTCAATGGATGCGCTAGACATCATCTACAAATGTAAAGGAATTCAGTTTGATGAAGAGCTTGCGCTTGAGTTTATCAAATGTATCGGCGTCTTCCCTCCCGGCGCGATTGTCGAGCTGAATAGCGGCCACGTCGGCATTGTTATATCGAACAAAGACGATAACAAGTTAAGGCCAAAAATCCTCGTCGTACGCGATAAAGACAAGCAACCCATCAAGGAGCGGGTAATTGATTTAAGCGCGCCCGACGACAGATTGAACGCCTTTAAAATTTCAAGGGAAATAGCTAACGGCACCTATGGTGTAGATTTACCGAGCTACCTAAAAAAAGGACTGGTATTGGAACACAACACCGAGGGCAAAGAATGAACACCACTCCCGAAACCGAACGCCGCCGCAGTAAACGCTTTTTATGCAATGAAAACTTCGTTAATTGCCGCATCCATCACGACGGCAGCCTAATCGACGTCGCACCAATTAACTTTAATGCGCAAGGCATGGCCATATTTTGCAATACACATTTGGCCGAATTGAGCATCGTTTCTATCTCGTTCGCGTATCAACTCGATGACAATATGCTGGAGCTGGCCGAGCTGGCCTGCAATATCGTCTACAGCAAAGACAGCGAATACGGCGACCAGTTCGGTCTCAGCTTTGATGAAAGCAAATTAAGCGAGGCACAAATGACCATGCTAAGCGCGGTCGCCAAGCATATTGAAGCGCACGACGACCCTGAAGACCGCTACGGGCTAAATAAATAGCACACAAAGAACCACAGAAGCCCCTTAGAACTCTCCTGAATACATACGATAGAATTGCTGTGCGGCGCGACCACTTCGCCCACCCTTACTTAGTGCAAATCTAATCGCTTCTGCATGCAGCGCCGCTCTATCGTTAACCTCGGCAAACAAGCGATCAACAATGGCCAAATACTCATCCTGCGAAATCGCATAAAATGATAGCCACAACCCAAAGCGATCAGACAAGGAGATCTTCTCTTCGATAGCTTCAGCGTGATGTATTTCGGTACCCATTACCTGCGACTGTTCGTTGTCTCGCATATATTCAGGCATCAAGTGCCGACGATTAGACGTGGCATAGATCAGGACATT
>JBFJVR010000333.1:0-3670 GCA_041624095.1 Oleiphilaceae bacterium | reverse complement strand
GGTGTGTTCGTGTGTCACCGGGTCGGTTTGTCGATAAGGAATGCCGGTAATAATATTGATGTGTTGCTGTTTCGCTTCTTCAGCAAGGCGGTCGAGGTAGGGTAGCGCTTGATCGAATAATAGCGGGATAGCGGTTTCTGGCCAAACAATGATATCGCTCTCCCAGTTCTCACGTGACATTTCGTCGAGCAGTGCCAAAGTTTTGCGCCTTTGAGAGGGTAGCCATTTTAGCTCTTGTGGAATGTTAATCTGCAACAAGGAGGCGGTTAATGATTTCCCGGTCTCAGTGGTCCACTTCACTTGATTTAACAAGGGGCCGACGAGCCACAACAGAACGACCACACTGGTAATAGCAACAAGCTTTGGCTGTTGACGCAGTTTGGTACCAAGTTGCAGCGCGAGATACAGCACTACGCCGCTCGCAACGGTGATGGCGGTGAGTCCATGGACGCCAAGCACCGGAATCCAGCCAGCTAAGGGTGTTTCAAGATGACCATAGCCAAGAAACAGCCAAGGGAAGCCAGTAAGAAATACACTGCGAAAGGCATCGGATAGTACCCATAAAGCGACGAATAGCAGGGCGTTTAAACTCAGCGAGGGGCCTTTCAAACGGAACATTAGATAGAACTGCAGGGCGTGAAACAGGGCCAATCCAGCGACAAAGACCAGTGTTAACGATGCGGCAAGCGGCGGACTGGCGTAGCCGTAAGTGTGAATGCTGATGTAAACCCACGACGCACCCGAAAGAAATAAGCCCAAGCCGAAGAAATAACCATGCCATGCCGGGTGGCGTATGCCTTTGCAGGTATTTTGACTAGATGATTTGCCTGCTTCGGTGTCGCGGTGATTTGGGCTCAGCGCCTGGCTGGCCCAAAGCAGAAGGACAACGGAAAGAGGGCCCACAACCCAAATGTTAAAAGGTGCGAGACTCAGTGTCTGGAGCGCACCAGCAGCCAGCATACACGTAAGCTGGATGGCTGGATTGGTCTTTAAAGCTTGCAACGGGCTTCGCATCCTGATTTTTTGTGGTGATTGGCCGGCTATTTCTTCTCAATCTTGAGGAGTCGTATGGTGCGATTGTCGGCATTCAGGACGGTCGCTTTGAAACCATTGAACTTGGTCGTGTCTCCGCGTCGCGGAAGTCGCCCGAAGTGTTTTAGCGCCAAACCGCCGATGGTGTCGAAATCCTGATCGGGCAATTCCGCGCCAAAGTACTCATTGAATTCGCTGATAGGTGTGAGTGCTTTAACGTTGTATTCGCCACTGGTAAGCGGCTTAATCATGACTTCATCGTCAAAATCATGTTCGTCTTCTATTTCACCGACGATCTGTTCCAGCACGTCTTCGATCGTGATCAGGCCCGCAATGTCGCCGTACTCATCAACCACAATCGCCATGTGATTGCGGTTCTGTTTAAACTCTTTCAACAGCTGGTTCAGACGCTTGCTCTCTGGCACGATGGAAGCCGGGCGAAGCAGGTCATTAATGGTGCCTTTTTTTAGTTCGCCCTTGAGCGCCAGAGGCAGGAGATCTTTAGCTAGCAATATCCCAATCACGTCATCAGAAGAGTCGCCAATTACCGGAAAACGAGAGTGCGCAGACTCAATGATGTTGTCTATATACTCTTCGGGTGACTGGTTTGCTTTGACGGTGATCATTTGCGAGCGGGGGATCATCACTTCTCGCGCTTGCATGTCGGTTACCTGGATCGCACCTTCAATGATGCTCAGTGAGTCCGCGTCAATCACACTGCGTTCTTCTGCAGTGCGTAGTGTTTCCATTATGTCGCGCAGCGATTCCGGTTTTTCTGAGAATGCATGGGATATTTTTTCCAGCCAGGACTTGCCTGGCTGGTTACTGGGACTGTCGTCACTCATGGTTACTAATTGTGATCCTAAAGTTCGTAAGGGTTGTCAAAGCCTAATTGTTGCAGAATCCTGATTTCGAGGTTCTCCATCTGTTCTGCTTCAGTGTCTTTTATATGATCGTAGCCTTGCAAGTGCAAGGTGCCATGTACAACCATGTGTGCCCAGTGGGCGCGCAATGGTTTGTTTTGCTCCAACGCTTCTTGCTCGACCACCGGTGCACAGATGACTAAATCACCGAGTAAGTTTAGCTCGATTTGCGCGGGTGCTTCAAATGGAAATGACAATACATTCGTTGGCTTATCCTTGCCCCGGTACTGTGCGTTCAAGCTTTGGCTTTCTTCCGTGCCGACGATGCGTACGGTCATTTCAATGTCGTTGTCAGTTACGAGTGCGTGTTCTACCCAGGTTTGAATGCTTTCAGCGTCAGGAAGGGTAGCGCAGTTATCGACGGCAAGTTGTAGTTCGATGTCGGCCTGCGTCATGAGGGTTTGTGACCCGAGTCATAATGGTCATACGCTTCAACGATGCGCTGTACCAAGGGATGTCTGACAACATCTGCTGCGTTAAAGTGTGTGCTGCCGATACCCTTTACATCCTTAAGGACCTGTTGCGCCTGAGTCAGTCCAGACTTTGCGCCCTTGGGGAGGTCTGTTTGGGTCACATCGCCGGTAATGACTGCGGTAGAGCCAAAACCAATGCGTGTCAGAAACATTTTCATCTGTTCGGGAGTAGTATTCTGGCTTTCGTCCAAAATGATAAAGGCATTATTAAGGGTGCGGCCGCGCATGAATGCAAGTGGTGCAACCTCGATGATGTTTTTTTCGATGAGACGGGCGACCTGATCAAAACCGAGCATTTCATATAGCGCATCGTAAAGAGGGCGCAAATACGGGTCGACTTTTTGCGCCAAGTCGCCGGGCAAGAAGCCCAGTTTTTCGCCGGCTTCAACGGCGGGTCTAACGAGCAGGATGCGTTTTACTTCTTCATTGTTCAGTGCTTCGACAGCGCAGGCAACAGCCAGGTAGGTTTTACCTGTTCCCGCAGGGCCGATACCAAAATTGATGTCGTGCTCTTTGATGCTGCGAACATAGCGGCACTGGTTTTCGCCACGGGGTTTGACTTGTACACGCGAGGTCTTGATCACCGCAATATCACTTGCACCATCAGCGGGGATGATCTCCGCGCCAGATTCCTGAACGTAAAGGTGTACCATTTCGGGGGTGATTTGCGTATTGCCCTCGGTTTCGCGGTAGAGGTGACGCAGTATCTCAATAGCGGCCATGCAGCGTGTTTCGGTGCCGGCTCTTACTTTGAAGACGCTGCCGCGATAGGCAATTTGCACTCCCATGCGCTTTTCGAGCTGTTTAATATTTTCGTCAAACTGCCCGCACAGGCAAGCAAGCCGTTTGTTGTCTATCGGCTCGAGGCTGGTTTCTTTGATAGCAGCCGATTTGGTGTTCGAGCTAGTCATTAATAGTCGGATTCATCATTGCGCTCACCGCGCAGTGAGTTAGGCAGTGCGGCGGTAATCGTCACGTCGACAAAGCGACCAATTAGCGATGCATCACGCCGGTCCTGATTTGCTCTAAAGTTGACCACACGGTTGTTTTCAGTTCGCCCTTGGAGTTCGCCAGGGTCTTTTTTCGAAAAGCCTGTCACCAGAATCCGTTGCTGTGTGCCCACCATCTTGCGACTAATATCCTGAGCCTGCTGATTAATGCGTTGCTGTAAAATAGCCAAGCGCTGCTTTTTGACTTCTTCAGGTGTGTCATCCTTGAGGTCGGAAGCGGGGGTTCCGGGTC
>JBFJVR010000332.1:0-3678 GCA_041624095.1 Oleiphilaceae bacterium | reverse complement strand
GTATATATTCTCAATTTTGTTGCTCGCGCAGGCAGGTTATAGAGTGTTTATCCACGGGGCGAGCGGCCATACCCAAAATCGCCTCTATACCGAAGCACTTTTCAAGGAGCTGGGCCTACCCATCAGCAACAGTTGGCAAGAAGTACGCGAGCAACTCGATGCGCACAATTTTAGCTATTTACCATTGCGGTACATTAGCCCAAAACTGGAAGACATGATCGATATGCGTTCCATACTGGGCCTTCGCTCTCCTGTACACTCCCTATCACGACTCATTAACCCCTTGAACGCTCCCGCAGTACTACAGGGGATTTTTCACCCACCCTATAGCGCCTTACACCAAGACGCGGCCAAACTACTCGCTTATACAAGCGTAGCTGTACTGAAGGGCGAAGGGGGTGAGATCGAGCGCAACCCAGACAACCAATGCACCATACATTACAGCCGCCAAGGCATTACCGGTGAAGAAAGCTGGCCGGCACTCTTCCCGCGTCGCCATGTCAAAGCGCAAGACATGAGCCCGGAATACATGCGTAGTGTCTGGTCAGGCACAGTTGATGACGAATACGCAGAGGCAGCCGTCGTTAGCACTTGCGCATTGGCCTTGCGTGAACTCGATCTAAGCAAAAGCCAAGAAAGCGCAATGAACGAAGCCAACACCTTATGGCTTAGCCGTCAGACCGGGTATTTTGCTAAGACATAAAAAAAGCCCGCTAGACGGGCTTGTATTATTGAGGCCAAAAACGCGGGTTATTTATAGTAGGCGTTTTCGGTAACGGTATGGTCAGTAGAGTCTTTTACACCCTTCAACTCTGGAATAACTTCTAACAGGCGTTTTTCGACACCATCTTTAAGTGTAATAGATACCGCACTGCAGCCCTGACAACCACCACCAAACTTGAGTATTGCGATATTATCCTCTGTCAGCTCAGCCAGCGAAACTTCGCCACCGTGCGATGCTAAACCGGGATTGATGTCGGTCACCAGAATATAGTTAATTCTTTCTTCCAGACTTGAGTCGGCATCGATCTTTGGCATCTTGGCATTGGGCGCTTTGATCGTCAGCTGCCCGCCCATTTTTTCTTCGGCATAATCTACAAAGGCCTCATCCAAAAAAGGAATGCTCTTTTTCTCAACATAGAGTTTGAACCCGGCTAACTCAACTACTTCATCATCTTCTACGATTTCTTCTGGCTGACAATACGCGAGGCAGGTCTCTGCGAACTTAGTACCTGGCTGAGTAACAAACATTCTTACGCCCATACCCTCTGTCTCTTGGTTGCCGACCAATTGTGCCAGATAGGTTTGTGCAGACTCGGATACTGTAACCATAAAAATTTGTGCCTTAACGAAAGTTTCAATAGGGGCATTCTAATGGTTTTGGTCGCGAGGATAAAGACTTAGTATTTTAGTCAGGAATTATCTATATCAAAATATTTCAATATAGCTTGAATTGAGGTATGATGCGCCCCTATTTCCTTAAGCCGTCACGATTTGACCGCAACTTCATACACGCACACAAAAGGTAATGAACTACATGTCTGACCTGAATACGCGAATAGAGGCTCTCCATAAAGCAATCGCAGAACGCATTTTGATTCTGGATGGCGCAATGGGAACCATGATTCAACGCTGCGAGTTCACAGAGTCAGACTATCGCGGAGAGCGCTTCAAAGACCACCCGAGCGATGTTAAAGGGAACAACGATCTACTCTGCCTTAGCAAACCCGAAACTATTAGCCGCATCCATAAGCAGTATCTCGATGCTGGCGCTGATATCATTGAAACCAACACCTTCAACTCGACACGGGTGTCGCAGGCAGACTATGGGATGGAGTCTCTGGTCTACGAATTAAACTTTGAAGCGGCCCGTTTAGCTCGCGAAGCCGCCGATGCCAAAACATTAGAAAATCCGGACAAGCCGCGTTTCGTTGCCGGAGCAGTCGGCCCTACTTCACGCACCGCTTCTATCAGCCCCGACGTAAACAACCCTGGCTATCGGAACGTCACCTTTGAGGAGTTGTACGACAACTACTACGAAGCCGTAAAAGCGCTAGTAGACGGCGGCTCAGACATCATTCTCATCGAAACTATTTTCGACACCTTGAATGCAGAAGCAGCCATTTACGCAACTGAACAATACTTCGAGGATGTCGGTCAGCGTTTGCCCATTATGATTTCGGGCACCATTACTGACGCTTCAGGACGCACACTATCGGGCCAAACCGCCGAAGCCTTCCTGATCTCGGTTAAACACTGCAAACCACTAAGCATCGGCTTTAACTGTGCGCTGGGTGCAGATGCCTTGCGCCCTTACGTTGAAGAGCTTTCGAACAAGGCCGAAACCTATATCAGCGCACACCCTAATGCAGGTTTACCGAACGAATTTGGCGAATACGACCAAACGCCCGAAGAAATGGCAGATATCGTAGAATCGTTTGCCAAAGACGGCTTCGTCAACATCATCGGAGGCTGCTGCGGCTCGATGCCAGAGCATATACAGGCCATTGCCGAGCGTGTTGCCAAATACCCCGCCCGGCAAATTCCCGAAATTGCACCGAAGCTAAGGCTTTCGGGGCTAGAAGCCTTCGTTGCCGACGACACCTCGCTGTTTATCAATGTGGGTGAGCGAACCAACGTCACCGGTTCCAGAAAATTTTTGCGACTTATCAAAGAAGAGCAATTTGACGAAGCACTAGATGTTGCGCGCAATCAGGTTGAAAACGGCGCGCAGATCATCGACATCAACATGGATGAAGGCATGCTTGAGTCGAAAGAAGCAATGCAGCTGTTCCTTAACCTCATCGCCTCGGAGCCCGATATTGCGCGCGTCCCCATTATGATTGATTCCTCCAAGTGGGAAGTCATCGAAGCGGGCCTGCGCTGCGTACAGGGTAAAGCTGTCGTCAACTCCATCAGCCTCAAAGAAGGTGAAGCGGAATTTATTCAGCGCGCCAAGAGCTGCATGCGCTACGGTGCGGCTGTTGTTGTTATGGCCTTCGACGAAGACGGCCAGGCCGACACCTTCGAGCGCAAAACTGAAATCTGCAAGCGTTCTTACGATATTCTCGTGGGCCTAGGCATGCCCGCTGAAGACATTATTTTCGACCCCAATATCTTTGCTGTCGCTACCGGGATCGACGAGCATAATAATTACGCCGTTGATTTTATTGAAGCAACCCGCTGGATCAAGCAAAACCTGCCCCACGCCAGTATTTCTGGCGGTGTGAGCAACGTATCGTTCTCATTCCGGGGTAACGATGCGGTTCGGGAAGCCATACACTCCGTATTCTTGTATCACGCTATTCAAGCTGGCATGAATATGGGTATTGTTAATCCTGGCCAGCTGGTGATCTACGATGAAATCGACCCGAAGTTGAAAGAGCGGGTTGAAGACGTGGTACTGAACCGTCGGAATGACGCTACCGACCGTTTGCTCGAAATAGCCGATGAATTCCGTGGTTCAGGTGCCGAAAAACAAGTAGAAAACCTAGAATGGCGCGAATGGGAAGTCAACAAACGACTTGAACACGCTCTCGTCAAAGGTATTACCGCTTTCATTATTGAGGACACCGAAGAAGCAAGGGTCGCCGCCACTCGCCCTATCGAAGTAATCGAGGGGCCCTTAATGGATGGCATGAACGTCGTCGGTGACTTATTCGGCTCGGGCAAGATGTT
>JBFJVR010000331.1:0-3681 GCA_041624095.1 Oleiphilaceae bacterium | reverse complement strand
GGCTCCGTCGCGTGCGTTGATGGAAGCACTCTGGAAGGACGGCGCGAAGGTACGTGCTTTTGATCCCGAAGCAATGGAAGAATGCCGTCGAATTTACGGCGAACGCCCTGACTTGAGCCTGCTTGAAAACAAGGAGGCCGTGTTAGAGGGGGCCGATGTGTTGGTTATTTGTACGGAATGGAAAATGTTCCGCGCCATCGACAGTGAGCTAATCAAGTCGAAACTGAAATATCCTGTTGTGGTGGATGGGCGTAACCTTTACGAGCCTTCTGTCATGCGGCAACATGGGATTCAATATTATGCAATTGGCCGGCCGGCATAAACAAAACGGCGCCTTGGATTAAAATAACAAATGATGGAAAAAATATGAGTGACCAACCTCGTGCCATTAGATGGCACGATCACCACATACAGCGTCACCTGCGTGCCGAGCAAAAGTCCCAGAAACCATGTATGGTCTGGTTTACGGGCTTGAGCGGTGCAGGCAAGTCAACCATTGCTAACGCAGTTGATGAGTTTTTGTACGCACGAAGCAAGCATACTTATTTACTTGATGGAGACAATGTTCGCCACGGGCTGAATAAGGATTTGGGCTTTACCGATCTCGACAGGGTAGAAAATATTCGTCGTATAGGCGAGGTCGGCCATTTGATGGTCGATGCGGGCTTAATTGTGTTGTCTGCGTTTATTTCACCGTTTAAGTCCGACCGACAAATGGTGCGAAGCCTCTTCGCTGTGGGTGAATTTATAGAAGTCCATGTCGCGACAGATCTTTCAGTGTGTGAGAAAAGGGATCCAAAAGGCCTGTATCGTAAAGCGCGCGCCGGTGAAATTAAGCATTTTACAGGGATTGATTCACCTTATGAACAGCCTGATGCCGCCGAATTGGTGATTGACGCTGGTAGTAGGAATGTCGAGCAGTGTGCAGAGGATGTCATCGCTTACCTCGATAGCCGTGGTTATATTTAACTACGGTAAAAGGCTCAGGAAACAGGGTATAAAAATCAGCAAGAATGATTCTAGGGAGATTCAGATGGGTACCACAAGAAGTGCAGAAAAAGTGCAAGGTATAAAACTCAGCGTGATAGGGCTGCTATTTACAGCACTGGTTTGTCTTGGCCTGACCGCTTGCTCAGACGGCAGCTCGAAACAAGATCATACTCAACACCTTAGTCGAGCCGCAGCGTATCAAAGCCAAGGGCAATATAAAGCGGCCATCATCGAGTATCGTAACGCGCTTAAAAAGTCGAAAGACGATTTGGCATCGTATGTTAAATACGCCGAGATGCTCAATGAAGTCGGGCACCACTCCGCGGCCAAGGATCTCTTGGATCAAGCACCTGAAGCTGCGCGTAGTGATGCCTACTATACGGCTTTGGTGAAGACCTATATCGGTCTGGGTAAGTTTCAATCTGCGGGTAAAGTGTTGGATCAGCACTTGAAGAGCGGTCAGCTGGAAACGAAAATCCTTTCTGCTCAGATTAAGTCTGGCTTGGAAAAGTTCGATGAAGCCTTGGCGATTTATAGCGGAATTCTCAATACCGACCCTCAGAATAGTCAGGCGCGTTTTGGTTCTGCCTCGATATTGGCTCGCCAGCAAAAGTATGAAGAAGCCCTGACCCTGCTCGGCGACATCAAGACTGATGATGTTATTTATGCTCGCGCTCAATTGTTATTGGCCGGCGTTCACATTGCGCGTGATGAACTCGAAAAAGCTGAAGCATCACTGAGCGAACTGCTCTCGATTCTACCTAATACCGATATTATGTCTCCCGAGAAGGCTAATGCGCTGCAACGTTTATCTTACGTGTTGACACGTCTTGGTCGTTCAAATGAATCATATATATACAGTAAAATGCTGGCGGAGGCGTTCCCCGGCGCAAACGAGGTCAATGAGAGTTACCAGGCGGCTGTTGAACACTTTAAATCCGGTGATCTGGTGGCGGCGAAAACGATGTTACAGGACATCGTCGACCAGTACCCTCAACACACCAAAGCGCAACAGATGCTTGGCATTATTAGTTATTTGAAGGGTGATACCGTCGCTGCTTCACAAATTCTTTCTGACAGCGTCGACCCGGAAATTGCGAATCCTCTGGCGACCCATGTCTACGCGGCAAGCATCCTGAAATTGAATGATCCGAAAAAAGTGTTGGAGATACTTGAACCTGGTATCGAACGCTCAGCGGTACCGGCGACTTGGGCCTTATACGGCTTAGCGGCAGTCTCGGATAAGCAATATGCGAAAGGCGAGGCTGCCTTGATGAAAGCGCTCGAGCTGGACCCCCAAGACATACGCATTCGTTTAGCCTTGGCAAACTATTACCAAAACCTGCCAACACCGGAGTTAAAGGCGCAAAAAGAGCAACTCGTGATTGCGCATGACTTGGCGCCGACTGATCGTCAGGTGTTAAAAGAAATGGTTGCATACCTGATTCAGAATGATGGTAATGAGGCCGCATCGGCTTTTGTTTTGCAGCAGCTTGAAAAACACCCGAAAGATTTCAATAGTAATTTGATTGCCGGTCATTTCAGCGTTACCCAACAAGACTTGAAGCAGGCGCTGGTTTACTTTGAGCGTGCAACTAATGTGAAGGCGACTGGTGACGATCTGCAAATGGCGTTGTTCGCAAAAGGAAAGGCTGAGCTAACCTTAAACTTACAGAATGCAGCCGAAAAAACCTTTGCGCAAATGGTTAAGCGTTTTCCCGAAAGCCAACTGGGGTACAAAGGCTTGTACTCTGTTTATGTCAATCGCGAAGGTGAGGATTTTGCCCAGTCGCGTCTTGAGACCTTGGCAAAGCGTGACGCAAGTGCTGCGCCGTATATTGTATTGGTACAGGCTGCTCTTTCGGCTCAACAGCTAGAGGCTGCCAAAAACTACCATGCTGAGGCGATGCAGATCGATAAGGACAGCGCGGAAGTAAGCCGCTTGGGTAATGCAATCCAATATGCTTCGGCTGTGCAAACCATGCAAGCGGGTAAGTACGATGAGTCGCGTCAGAATCTGGCCGCGTTGTTGGCAAAGGAGCCGGAGAATCTGCAGCTCTTGTCTTTGTTGGTGGAGTTGGAAATAAATTCAGGGAAGCTGGTAGAAGCGGAAAAAGTGCTGGAACAAATAGCGCGTCTTAATGAGCAGCACCCGGTAGTTAGCCTGTTACGTGGTGACCTGGCCTTTGCCGCGAATTTGCGCGAGGAAGCCCTCAAGTATTACTCAAAAGCATGGGCGAGTACGCCTTCGGAGTTGGCGGCAGAGAAGCGCTACACGGCGCTAAGTGTGTTGAATAAAGACAGCGAACGCGCAGCACATTTAGCCCAATGGTTAGAGAAGTACCCAGCCAGCGTCTCGGCGAATCTGTACAATGCGATGATACAGCAGCAGCGCGGGCAGAAAATTAAAGCGATAGAAAGCTACAAGAAAGTGTTAGAGGCTAGCCCTGATCACGTGGCGGCCTTAAATAATTTAGGATGGCTATACTTCGAAAATGGCGATGATCAAGCGTTGCCAATGCTCAAGAAAGCGAGTGAGCTGGCACCGGAAAATGCAGCGGTATTGGATAGTTATGGCTGGGTCTTGTTTAAAACCGGCGATAAGCAGGCGGGTATTCCGATTCTGGAAAAAGCAAATGCCTTAGCTCCTGATAATGCAGAAATTAAGGCGCACTTGGAAGAAGCAAAAAG
>JBFJVR010000330.1:0-3691 GCA_041624095.1 Oleiphilaceae bacterium | reverse complement strand
CCAAATATTGCTAGGCCATAATATACAGCTACTGAACGCACGTATTGCTACCCTTGGCGAGCGCGTAGAAGATGTGTTCTTTATTACCGACGCCAGCGGTATGCCTATTAGCGACGCCCTGATGTGCGAGCAACTGACCACAGAAATATGTAATGAGCTGGATGAGCATGTCGAAGCGCTGTAATGCAACAAAGAACGCTATGCAAAGCCAAGCTGAAAACAAGGTAAACGATAACATCACCACAAATAGGGAAACCTCATGAACCCAGACCTGAACAAGTTGCAGGCGTATCCTTTTGAGAAGCTGGGAAAACTGCTGGGCCAGGTGACACCACCGCAAGACCTCAGGCACATTCCCCTGTCAATCGGTGAACCCAAGCACCCGTCACCAGAATTGGTACTCGATGCCCTCGTTAACAACCTGTCTAAACTGGCTGTTTACCCTACTACTAAAGGCTTGCCAGAGCTGAGGGAAGCCATCGCAGACTGGGCGACTCAGCGCTTCGCACTGAAAACGGGTAGCCTTTCGCCTGAGCACAACGTATTGCCGGTAAACGGCACGCGTGAGGCGATCTTCTCGTTCACGCAGGCAATGATTAATCGCAGCCAGACAAAACCTACCATTATTAGCCCCAACCCTTTCTACCAGATATATGAAGGCTCGGCATTTTTAGCGGGGGCAGAGCTGGAGCTACTGCCAACTGTGGCAGAAAACAATTTTATTCCCGACTACTCCCAAGTCAGCGAAGCCAGCTGGCAACAGTGCCAGATTCTATTTATATGCTCGCCGGGCAACCCGACCGGTGCCGTTCACGACATGGCAACGCTTAAGCAACTGATCGCCTTGGCCGACAAGTACGATTTTATCGTCGCCTCCGATGAGTGTTATTCCGAAATTTATTGCGATGAAAACACGCCTCCTGTGGGCTTGTTACAGGCTTGTGCAGAATTAGGCCGTGACGATTACCGCCGCTGCGTGGTTTTTCATAGCTTATCGAAGCGCTCTAACTTACCGGGACTGCGCTCCGGTTTTGTTGCTGGCGATGCCAAGCTGCTTGGCCCCTACCTCAAATACCGTACATATCATGGCTGCGCCATGCCGGTACAACACCAGCTTGCGAGCATCGTAGCCTGGCAAGACGAAAGCCATGTACTCGACAACCGCGATGCCTATCGTGCCAAATTTGATAAGGTGCTGGACATTCTGTCACCGGTAATGAACGCACAACAAACAGATGCAAGCTTCTACCTTTGGCCCGAAACGCCCATCTGTGAGGAGCAGTTCGCGCAACAGCTCTTTGCTCAGCAACACGTTACGGTGTTGCCGGGCAGTTACGTTTCGCGCACGGTAGATGGCATCAACCCCGGTAAAAACCGGGTCCGCATGGCTCTGGTCGCGCCACTAAAAGACTGCATCGAAGCCGCACAGCGCATGCGCACCTTTATAGAGGGCTTAAAATGAGTTCAGCCAAGCACACAGTTACGATCTACGGCATCAAAAGCTGCGACACAATGAAGAAGGCCTTTACGTGGCTCGATGAGCACAACATCGCCTATACCTTCCACGACTATAAGAAACAGGGCATCGACGAAGCGACATTGCAAGCATGGCTTAGCCAAAAGCCTTGGGACGAAGTGATCAACAAACGGGGCACCACGTGGCGCAAACTACCGGATGAAGATAAGGCCGATGTGAGTAATGAAAAAGCCATTTCATTGATGAGCTCGAACCCTTCGATGATCAAACGCCCGGCATTGCTTGTTGGAGATACACTAACCTTGGGCTTTAAAGCCGATGAATATCAACGCATTTTCGCCTAAGTGCGGAGCGGACAAAGAACTGAATTAACTCTATAAGGCAATCCCGCGGATTGCAGAACTGACTTAAAATTGGAACGGGAAAACACTATGACAATTGCATTTGGCTTAGGCATCGGCAGCAAAAACGCGAATAACGAATGGCTCGAAGTCTTCTACCCCCAGCCATTATATCGTCCGGATGGCGCCTTGATCAGCGCGCTGCAAGAAACGCTTGGCTTAGCAGAAGGCAATTCCACCATCGAACTTAATGAACAGCAGCTTGATAAACTCGCGCAACTGGGTGAGACCGCAAGCGAGGTGGCCAAACTGGCATCGCAGTGCAAAAACAGCGAAAAACCTGTCGTCGCCGTGGTGATACAAGAAGATGGTACGGCAAGCTCAACGCCTGAAGTTTACCTGAAGCTACACTTACTTTCTCACCGCTTGGTCAAACCACACGGCATTAATCTGGATGGTATTTTTGGCCTGCTACCCAATGTCGCATGGACCAACAAGGGCCCTATCGACCTGAATGAGCTACCTCAGCAACAACTTCAAGCACGCCTTGCAGGAGAATTACTCGAAGTAAAATCGGTAGATAAGTTTCCGCAAATGACCGACTACGTCGTACCTGGTGGCGTTCGCATTGCCGATACCGCACGCGTGCGCTTAGGCGCTTATATTGGTTCGGGGACCACCATCATGCACGAAGGTTTCGTCAACTTTAATGCCGGTACCGAAGGCACCTCGATGATCGAAGGCAGAATTTCAGCAGGTGTTATGGTCGGAGCCGGTTCCGATCTGGGTGGTGGTTGCTCAACCATGGGAACACTTTCGGGCGGCGGTAATATTATTATTTCCGTTGGCGAAAACAGCCTGATCGGGGCGAATGCCGGTATTGGCATCCCTCTTGGTGACCGCTGCACAGTCGAGTCCGGCTTATACATTACAGCCGGCACCAAGGTTGCCGTATTAGATGCCGACAACAAACTCGTTGAAAGCGTTAAAGCACGGGACTTGGCAGGGAAACCGGACTTACTGTTCCGCCGCAACTCAAGCAACGGACAAGTCGAATGCCTAACCAATAAAACGGCCATCGAACTGAACGAAGCATTGCACGCCAATAACTAAGACGAAGTAAAGCACTGTGATACCCGCTTAAGCGGGTATCCAGGAAACTGCATAACAGCAACATTGTTGAAACCGCCACCCCGCTTGCGCGGGCGTGGCATACAAGCAAACACATCGGTAACCAGCCCCTATGAGCGACCACAATACTGACACCATCCGATTAACACGCGAACTGATTCAACAGGCTTCGGTTACACCCGATGACTGTGCGTGCCAACAAATCATGCAAGACCGTTTGTCAGCCATAGGGTTTGAGTCCGAAACCATGATCTTCGAAGAAGTGACCAACCTTTGGTCTCGACGCGGCAACACCGGCCCGGTACTGGCTTTTGCTGGCCATACGGATGTCGTGCCGACAGGCCCGCTGACGGAATGGACTCACCCTCCCTTTGACGCGACGATCGACGGGGATTTTTTACATGGCCGAGGCACAGCCGACATGAAAGGCAGCCTTGCCGCATTTATTACCGCTTGTGAGCGATTTATCGCCAAGCACCCAAACCACAAAGGTTCAATCGCCTACCTCATTACCAGCGACGAAGAAGGCCCGGCAAAAAACGGCACGGTAAAGGTGATAGAAACACTCGAAGCACGCAACGAAAAAATGGACTGGTGTCTGGTTGGCGAACCTTCCAGCACGCAAGTATTAGGCGATGTGATCAAAAACGGCCGCCGAGGTTCGCTCAACGCAAAATTAACCATTAAAGGCAAACAAGGACACGTCGCCTACCCTCATCTGGCCAACAATCCAATACACCTG
>JBFJVR010000329.1:0-3744 GCA_041624095.1 Oleiphilaceae bacterium | reverse complement strand
CATCCCCGTGAATGGCGGCACTTACAAACAAGGTAGGCCCTGCCCGCTTGCCCCGCTTTACATAAACCGGAATCGACATGCTGGTGTCGGTATACAAGGGAGCTGTTGGCAATTCAATTTTGCGTGTTTCGCCCGGCTTTACGATCGTTCCGGCAATTTCGAAATCTGCCATGGTGTCAGCCTTTTCCTTTGGTGCGCGTTTTATGTGGTTTTGCGGTTTTCTCGATGTAAGCCATGATCAAACCCGCAACATCTTTAGCAGTAGCCATCTCGATACCCTCAAGCCCGGGCGACGAATTTACTTCCATCACTACCGGCCCGGTATTAGCGCGCAATATATCCACGCCGCACATATTCAGGCCCATGGTTTTCGCCGCGTCGACAGCGGTTTTTCGCTCGGCTGGCGATAAACGTACTATTTCAGCCGTACCTCCGCGGTGCAAATTAGAACGAAATTCACCCGGAGCCGCTTGGCGCTTCATTGCTGCGACAACCTTATCGCCAATCACCAGACAGCGAATATCGGCACCACCGGCTTCTTTAATATACTCCTGAACCAGAATGTTTGCCTTCAAACCCATAAAAGCTTCAATGATACTGGAAGCCGCTTTTTGGGTGTCCGCCAATACCACACCTATTCCCTGGGTACCTTCCAGTAATTTGATCACCACTGGCGCACCACCCACATTCTTGAGCAGGTCATCTATTTTGTCGGGGTGGTGAGCAAAACCGGTACGAGGCAAGCCGATTCCCTTACGCGATAGTAATTGCAAGGAACGCAGTTTGTCGCGTGAACGACTGATCGCAACCGACTCGTTAATGCTAAACGTGCCCATCATTTCGAACTGGCGCACCACCGCCGTCCCGTAAAAGGTCACCGACGCACCTATACGAGGAATCACAGCATCGTACTTGGGTAGCGGCTTACCTTTGTATCTCACCGCTGGCTTGCTGCTGGTGATATCCATGTAGCAGTGCATGGTATCTACAACATCCACTATATGGCCACGGGCTTCCCCCGCTTCTTTCAGGCGGCGTGTGGAGTAAAGATTGGGGTTTCTCGATAAAATTGCAATGCGCATGAGTGGATCCTGGGTAGCGATATATAAGTGAGACTAAGCATAGCGTAAAGGCTCTTAGGCTACGAATAAAGCGCGCATTCTCTGCCCAAAGGCCGCACAGGTAAAACAAAAGTTGTTTGTCGTAACAACAAAGTGTTTTGCATTGGCGAAAACTAAATGTATAGCGAAAATAGCGCGAACAATTTCTCCCTCTGAGCCTTGTACGTGTATGCACTACCCTTCCAGCCATCATTACCACGAGCATTACCGCAGCTATGACCTGATTATCGGCATGGACCACGACAGCTACGTGGGCGAATTATTCCGCCAAGGTACCCATCTAGCCTACTGTCTGGCCTCCGATAAAGACAGTGCAGCACAATACTTGCGCATGCTTGCCGAACGGGATCTGCAAGCCAATAGCCGCCATCACTCGACATTCTCCCCAAGCCCTGATGAATACCGAGCCAGCCTGCAACAGCTAAAAGGCGTACTACCCGAACCTTGGCTGGCAATGCTCTTATATCATGCCGCCCAAGTTGATGGCCGTGCGTCACTAACGGACTTACAAGCTATATCCAAGCAAGCTTCCCAAACGAGTGTGTCACTGATCTACGCCGCGATAAGTCGGCACATGTGCGATTTTATGCATTTTATACCCATGCAAAGTGATGACGGCCGCGACCCCTACCTGAACATCTTGCTGTGCCCTCAGCAAACACCTAAAAATGCAGCGGATAGTATTATGCTGACGCTCAGGCCTGAGGTATATTTAGCGCTTAATTCATAAGCATGTACCCCAAGCAGATATGGACATTGAACTACTCCGCACCTTTCTCGAGGTCAAAAACACGCGCCACTTTGGTAAAGCGGCAGAAAACCTCTATCTGACACAGGCGGCCGTGAGCGCACGCATCAAACAACTCGAGACCATTCTTGGCGCGCCTTTGTTTACCCGTTTCAGAAATAATCTACAGCTCACCGTTACCGGCGAACGACTGATTAACCATGCCGAAACCATACTGATCTCATGGGAACGTGCTCGACAAGACGTAGCGCTGAAAAAACGCCAGAGCCACGTTGTGGCCATCGGTGCGACCAGTGGCCTATGGGATCTCTTATTGCAGGACGCCCTGCATGTGATACACGAACAACACCCCGAGCTTGCCATGCGTGCTGAAGCGCACGGCCAGGAAACCCTCGTCCGACACCTGATGGAGCGCACGCTCGATCTGGCCTTGGTATATGAGCCCGCAAAAATCAATGAACTGGTTTCTATCCCCATCGCGCCTGCTGAACTGTTACTGGTAAGTCACCAGCAGGGTATCTCGATGGAGCAAGCAATGTCATCTGCCTACGTCGCGGTCGACTGGGGTCTGTCATTCCAAATGAACTACGCCCAGTTATTCCCGGAGTCATCACCGGCGGTACTGCACACCACCTTGGCACGAATCGCGTGCGAGTTTATTCTGCAACATGGTGGCAGTGCCTACTTGCCCTACAGAATGGTCGAAACCCTTCTTGACCGAGAGCTGTTTCAAGTAAAGGATGCACCCTTGATTACGCGGCAAATTTACGCCTGTCACCATCGGGAGAATCGCTATACCAAAGAGCTCGAAGCCATTCTCGAAGTCATTCGCTCGCTGGGCGAGGCCGAGCAGTTAGAGCCGGACAACGTAACCAGTATAAAAATCTAAGCGCCTAGTTAAGCGCACCCTGCCCCTCGCTTGAAAAATTTTTTATCGTCAGCATAAAAATATATCGTTTTCCCCGCTTACACCTTACGCGACATAATCCCCGCCATAAAATTGCGAGGATAAACTAAATGAAGTTTCCATTAATTAGCTTGAGCGCCATTGTGGTGCTTGGTTTTAGCGGCCTTGGCCATGCAAACGACGCCGTTGTTCAAAATTACTGCCAGTCTCTGGTACAGCCCGGCACACCCGATTACGAAGCCAAGCAGATTGTTGCAGACTGTCTAGCTGAACAAGGGCTTGCAGCAAGTGATGAAGACGCCGCGATGGAGCAGGATAACGAAGCAATGGAATCAGAAAACGACGAATACAGTTGTTCACAAGCCGCCGATGAATGGGTGCAAGAACAGCTGGATGCCGACCCGGATGCTGACCCAGACTATCAACAGTTTTACGACGATTGTATGCGCGGTGCGCACTAAGATAATCTCGTAAGGAGAAAACAGCCATGATTGAAAGCGTATTCAAATCACCCTGCCAATTCTACGACGCAGTTAACTTCCCCCACGGTTTCAACCGCGCCGGAGTCTTTACCAAATCGGAAGCCGACATACTGAGTGACTGCGGCTATCAGATCAAACAACTGATGGACGGTAAGGTTCCGGCTGAGAGCAAAGAGCACAAGCGCATGCTTAAAGTCATTCAGGGCAAGGAGTATGCGGAGTCCAGCATTGAAAAGGCTTGGCAAAAATATCTTGCACTAACCACCGGACCAAAAACTATCCGCTATACCGGCCTATGCAGCAACGACAGCGATTACGACTATCAGGATGATACCGCCTGGTAGGTTATACATTAGTTGTAAATTGGGATTAATTGGGGTCAGAGTTATTGATTAATTGGGGTCAGAGTTAAATTAATCTGGGTAAATTTAACTCTGACCCCAATTTGTGACCCCAATTTGTGACCCCAATTTGTGACCCCAATTT
>JBFJVR010000328.1:0-3762 GCA_041624095.1 Oleiphilaceae bacterium | reverse complement strand
TGGTAAGTGGCAGCTTGTCCAGCTGCTGGATCGTAAGGTATTCGAAAAACCTGCTTACGCTGATCAAAAAGAGATCATCAAAGCAGATTTGGTTCAAACATATATTCAAGAGCAGATTGATGCCTTACTTAAGGCTGCGGACATTAAACTTGCAACCAATGTCGAACTGGGGGAAGACTATGAGTGGCTTGACTAGCCGTCGCCTTGTTGTTTGCGCGTCTATTCTCTCGGTCGGGATGATTGTCTCGGTTATTTTTCTCACGCCGCGCGCAAATCAGCACGATGAGCTTTTGCTTGAGGCTCAAGATCAAGATACCGCAACTGAGGGAGTTCCGGCAAAAATACAGGCGTTTCCGCGTTTTGACTCGCCAGGCCATACTAGCCCTAGCCAATTAAGCGAGGTGGGGGCACAAAGTACAGAGGGTTTTGCTTATGAGGATAGTGACCAAACCCTCGTAAGCCCTAAGTTCGATGAGTCTTTGGTGGTACAGGATATTCTCATGTTTCTGTACCCGGTTTACGAAGAAACGTTCGTCTGGGGGCCCAATAGTCGTGCAGCGTTGAGTATATTTGTTGAGCGCTTGCCTATGGGGATGGAATATGAGGATCTTGATTCGCTTTCAACTTTAATCATTGATTACCTTCATGGCCCCGATGGCGAGCGCATCGCGGGTATTGTTTCACGTTTGTATCGCTTGCGCGTACTCGAAGAAAGCCGCTTCGATAACGGAGCGGTAGCAGAAACGATCGAAGCGATGATGGAGCAAGAGGTACAGCGCAATGCACTGCGCAAATTTGTGCTGGGTGAGGAGTTGTATGAAGGTGTCTATGGCAATACACCGCTTGAAAGCGCTGCTGAGCCGAGCGGGTCAGAAGATGGGGTATCTGCTGTAGTTGGCAGCATGCGTGAAGCTCAGAAAAGCGACGATGAGATAGTTGATTATCTGGCCGAGAATGTGGGTGCCGACGAAGCTGAAAATTACCAGCGACTCAGGGATATCGAACGCTGGTGGGAAAACCGTTATGCAGCTTTCTTAGCTGAGAAACGGGTGATAGACCGAGCCGGGCTGGACCAGGCCGAAAAGCAGGCACAAATAGAACAGCTCTATAGCGCGCATTACGCGACCGAAGAGCTACAGGCCGCTAAGGCCTATGATGCCTTGCGCGGTAACCAATAGGAAAGGGGCTTAAATAAAACTATTTAAGCCCCCTAGCCATTGAAAGTACTTTAGACCTCTCGAACTTTAGTCAGAAAAATGCGCTGCAACATAATCGGCGAGGCGAGATCGCTCTACGCTTTGCAGGGTAATATGTGCATAGTGCGCCCAGTTGCGCATGCGGTCTATAGCGAAACTAAAACCGCTGGTTGAGGCGCTAAGATAGGGCGTGTCGATCTGTTTTAAGTTGCCGATGGCCACCACTTTTGTGCCTGGCCCGGCGCGTGAAATTAAACCATGCATTTGGGCGGCAGTGAGATTTTGTGCTTCATCTATCAGGAAGAATTTATCTGAAAAGCTGCGGCCGCGCATAAAGCTGGAGCTCTTTATCTTTACCCGGTTTTTAAGAAACTCAACGCCAGATTTACGTTCAAAATCATTGCCTTCCGGACTTGCACTTAATGTTTCGAGGGCGTCGGTAATCGCGCCCATCCAGGGTTCGATCTTGGCTTCTTCTTCGCCGGGTAGAAAGCCGATGTCTTCGCCCATGGGAACAGTCGCACGGGTGACAATGATTTCGTCGTAGAACTTATCTTCGTAAACCAGTTGCAGGGCGGCGGCTAATGTGAGTAGGGTTTTGCCTGTACCGGCATCACCGGCGATGGTAACGAAATCTATTTCCGGGTCGGTCAATACGGCAAGGGCAAAGTTCTGTTCTTTGTTTTTTGCCTGAATGCCCCAGCAGTGATACTGGTGCTCAAAGTCGGGCAGCATTTCGATGGTGGCGCATTGGTTTTCTACGCCGCGTAATATTCCGCGGAAGTTCTTGTTGCTTGTGGACTCAGAGTAAATATGGGTGTTCAGGGTCCAATTCTTGACCCAGGGCGCGGTGATTTCGTAGATGATCATGGTGCCTACTTCAGGCGAGTCTTCGCGTTGTACTTTTATTTCGACCCCGGGTGCCTCCCACATCGCGTCGCTGATCTCTACCTGGCCTCCATACATGCTTTCGTCGCCGACATTTGCGACTTGGTCGTTGCGATAGTCTTCGGAGATCAGTCCATGCACACTGGCTTTGATGCGCATGTTAATGTCTTTGGTTACCAGTATTACCGAGACATCCTTTTGCTTCAGGTTATCTCTAAGCTGCTTGGTGACTTCGATAATTTCATTATCGGCGACTTTTTCGCGCTCTTTCTCGAAAGTTTGGAAGAGCAAGGTGCCCTTGTTTGGCAGCTCAATGCCTTGATCAAGCAATTCAATATCGACGGTGGATAAAAGCTCGTCCAGATAGCGGTGAGCCTGGCGGGCGTTGCGTGCAATCTCATTTTGGCCGCGCTTGTGGCTATCTAGCTCTTCTAGTACGCGCAGAGGGATAAAAACTGAATGCTCCTCGAATTTGTAAATGGACTCCGGTTCGTGCATCAAGACATTAGTGTCTAGTACGTAAAGCTTGTTTTCACTTTTGTTTTTGCTTTTAACCATCGCTACATCCTACTTCTTCTGTGGGGAATCTGGTGTTCGCGTCGCTTAGCTTATTTCTTCAACGATGACTTTAAGCAAGTCATACGTGGTTATAATGCCGCTTATTCTGTCGCCCTGTTTTACAAATACCCGATGCAAGTGCTCGCGCATCATCAGTTCTGCGATTTCCTTTATGGGGCTGTTTTCGGGCACCGAAAACAAAATCGGTGTCATGATGTCACCTACTTCAACCGGGAAGTTCGCCAGCCCTTCGAAGATCATCATGCGTAATCGTCGCGCTTCTTTTTGTTCTTCTTCATTCATCAGCGATTCATAGTCGGTATTGACCGAATTGAAGTGGAAGTCGGCAATATCCTTCAGGGTAGCGATGCCGATTAGTTCGCCTTCAGCGTTTGCTACCGGGCTTCCTGAGATATCGTTGTCCGATAAAAACGCGGCGAATTTTTGCATCGTCCAGTGTTGCGGCACCGACTTTACGTGTGGTGTCATGATGTCTTTTGCGGTCAGCGCTTTCTTTATTGCTTCGGTCGTCATGAGAGTACTCTTTTGCTTAGCAAAACTTGCGGGCGCAAGTGATTTGCGTTCTGGGCGTCCTGTTTCCCGGAGAGCGTTGCTCTTATCCTACTCCGGGTGATTGATTCGTTCACCATTTTTTAGTGTCAATCCGTTAATCTTGTGGTTTTTATCATACTGCAAGCTCACGTTTTGGTAGCGATCTTGTTTCGCCAGTGACTTGAGTTTGGGTAATGAGTTTTTTGGCAGGTCGATGACCATGGCGTTGACCAGCCACGCAGGGAGGGAGCCAGCCGGTTCAGTGTGTTGCATCCATACAAGCTCGCAGCTGTTTGCAGACAGCGGGCGGATAAGGTAACGCGAGTGTGAATCTTCTATCCGTATCGCATTGTCATCGAGGGTCGAGTCAAAGCGCTTATCTGTTTGCATGTCGATGTTGACCTGCCCTGACTTTTTATCGTTTGAGCTGACGATGTGTACAACGACTTCGCGATTTTTAAAGGGCCAAGGGAGGTGGCTGAGCGCATAGCCATAGCGATCGTTAAAGGAAACCAATTCCAGATTGCGGGATGCGAGGCAGCCATCGACCCACAGCGGGCAGCTTTCC
>JBFJVR010000327.1:0-3765 GCA_041624095.1 Oleiphilaceae bacterium | reverse complement strand
CAGAGAATGAATGGCTTTAGTGTTGCCGGTTTCGAGCGCATCTATCCATAAAGCGCATTTATCCATAAAGCGCATCTATCCATAAAGCGCATCTATCCATAAATAGTGTCACCGGAGCTTTGCTTCTGTCATTGCTCTTCTTCAGGTTTTTTATACAAGTTGACGTTTGTTAAGGTGCGCATCTCAGCTTTTCTCTTGCGGCTGTAGTATAAACGTCACTACACTCACGCTTTCGTGATAAGTCCTTAAATTTTAGAAGATTAATACATGTTCAAGTCCTTTTTTCTGAATAAGAAGTGGTTCGCTTGGTCCTTACTGGGGTCGATATTAATACTTGGTGTTACCTGGTACAAAGTACAGCTCGACGTGCAGATTAACGAGTGGTTTGGCGGCTTTTATAACACTATCCAAGAGGCGCTTGCTCAGCCCGGCACCATCGAGTTTAACGACTTTCTATTTCAGTGCCTCGCGTTTGCTAAAATTGCTGCCATTTATATTGTGGTGGCGGTGTTGATGGAGTTCTATGTGAAGCACTATGTGTTTCGCTGGCGTACCGCAATGAACGATTACTACATGGGCCACTGGAGTCGTCTGCGTCATATAGAAGGCGCGGCCCAGCGGGTGCAGGAAGACACCATGCGTTTTGCACGCATTGTAGAAAGTCTGGGGGTCGCCTTCATTCGTTCGGTAATGACTTTGGCGGCCTTTTTACCCATTTTGTGGGGCCTGAGTGAGCATGTGAAGGAGTTGCCGTGGATTGGGCAGGTGGATCAAGCCTTGGTGTTTATTGCAGTTATCTCGGCTGCTGCGGGCACATTGCTGTTGGCCATTGTGGGTTACAAATTACCGGGCCTGGAGTTCAATAACCAAAAGGTTGAAGCCGCGTACCGTAAAGAGTTGGTGTTAGGTGAGGACCATGCCGATCGCGCCGCGCCACCGACGGTGAATGAGTTGTTTGGCAATGTGCGACAGAACTATTTTCGCTTATATAAGCACTACATGTATTTTGACGTTGCAAAATGGTCGTACATCCAGTTTACCGTGATCGTCCCGTATATTGCCTTGGGGCCAACTATTGTCGCTGGCGCTATTACACTGGGCGTGCTTCAGCAAGTGATCCGTGCTTTCGGTAAGGTAGAGGATTCGTTCCAGTTTTTGGTGCACTCCTGGAGCACGATTGTTGAGTTGCTGTCGATCTACAAGCGGCTTAAGCAGTTTGAGCTTGAAATGAAACAAGACGAGGGGCTTGAAGCTGAAATATCTGCCTAAAAAATGTTCTAAAGCGAACGTGAGTTTTGTTCTTTTGTGTACATAGTCACAAAAGTGAGGGGGTGATCGGTAGTTTATACAAGCGGCCATTAAAACCGATGTGATATCAATGTCCATAGAGTTATTGTATTGCCTTAACTCTAGGGTATAAAAGTAGTTGCTCGATTCTAAATATAAAAATTAAGGAGTGATTTCAATGAATAGAACCTTGGTATATGCCGCTCTGGCGCTCGTAATTGGGGCCTTTTCGGTGCAAGCTCATGCAGCATGTAGTAAACGACCAATCGTATTTGTACATGGTTATCTGGGGGCGACCTGGAACTTCAACACCATGGTAAACCGATTCAAGAACGATGGCTGGCCAGACTGCGCTTTGTATAAATTTTCGTACAGCGATTTTACGCAAAGCAATAAGACAAGCGCGGGCAAGTTGCGCGACTATGTAGACTGGGTTAAGGGCCGTTCTGGCTGGAGTAAAGTCGATATTGTGGCTCACTCGAACGGCGGACTCGTATCGCGTTGGTTCCGTGTCTTTAAAGATGGCTACTCACGTAACCAGGATCTTGTGACTATCGGTACGCCACACAAAGGCACGTACTGGGCCTATGCCTGCTTTAGCCCGGCTTGCTACGAAATGCGTCCGAATTCATCTTTCCTCCGCTCATTAAATGGTCGAGGCTGTGATGTTTCGTTGTGGTCATCGGGTGATGAAATCATCAACCCTGATAGCAGTGCAAAATGTGGTACCAGCATTCATGTTGGATGGCAGGAGCACAACTATATGTTGATCAGCTCATCTACTTATAAGAAAGTGAAAGCGAACCTCTAGTCGCTTCGAATGTAAGCGTTTCTGTCGCCGGGAATAGCGTTATTCCCGGCGTTTTTCGTCTATACGATAGCGACGCCTACCCATCTTGAATAATAAAAAATAGTGTGATTTTCTTTGGAGCTGATCAATGGGTGTTAAGCGAATAAAAATGATCTCGATAGGTGTATCTCGTCTTGTTTTAAACGGTTTTCTGTTGTTGCCGCTAGCTGGTATGCAGAATGCCTGGGCCTTGGATGAAGTGGCCTTGGTCAATGGCCAAGTGATTACGCAGCAAACGCTCGATCTACTCGGCTATTCACGTGAGCGTTTGGTTGGTGAAGGTGCTCCGCCGCAAACACCGCAGTTGGTAAAAGATCTGATTACGACCGAACTGTTGTTTCAGCAGGCGAAAAAGCAGCATCTCGAACAAGATCCCCTTGTGGCAACGGAACTGGCGCTGGCAGAGAAGACCTTGCTGTCGCAGCTTTACATCATGCGTTTTATGGAGTCCCTGAACATCTCTGAGGAAGAGCTGCAGGCTGAATACGTGAAACAGAAAGATCAAACCATGTTTCAGGTAAAGCGTTTTGTTTTCCAGAACCAGCAAGATGCGCAGCGCTATTTCGATGCTCAAGCGAGCGCAAAGACCCTTAACGCCGATAGGCCGCAACCTGAGGGGCTGCTGGTCGAAGAGGTAGAGCCTTGGACGAGCAGTGAGGCGATGCCGCCCATGTTGGCTGCTCAGTTGGCGAACCTCGAAAAAAACCAGTTTCTGGATATGAGCATACAGGATGGTGAGCACTGGCTTTTGATTCAGCTGGTGGACAAAAGTGTCATCGAAAAACCGCCGTTCGAAGAGGCTAGGGAGTACCTGCATAGTGATCTTGCACAACAACGTGTCGCAGAGCATATCGATGCCTTGGCGCGTTCAGCAGAGATGAAGGTATTGGTTCCCGGAGTAGAGTTGAATGCGTCCTGGTTTGAGAACTAGACTTTATCTCGGTGCAGGTTTCGCCCTCATATTGGCGGTCGCACTGAGTTATCGGATTTTTGGGCACTTTGATGATGACTCGCAACCAGCTGTTGTTGATCATAAAACCGAGCATGCCAAGGCAGATGCAGTCACCGATGGGCGGAGTCCTGCAAAGCTTTCCAGCCCGTCAGCTGGTTCGCAGCAGAATGAATCGGTGGGCGACCGTCCTCTCGCTCCGATTGGTGGAAACGGCACTGCTGAAGCACAGCCGCTCGACGACCAAAATAAAGAGTGGGCTGATATTTCAGCGCGGGTTGAGAGCCTGATTCAACAAGAAGCGGTCAATATCAATACCTTAGACCTCTACAGTGACGAGAACATTCTGTTACTGCAATACATGTTAAGTGGCTTGCCGCCAGAGTTGACGCCGGCGAACCTCGAAAGCATCGGCTTGTTTATGCGCGAACATTGGCCCGAAGAGGCGGCGGAGCCGCTGGCAAACTTGTTGCAGCAGTTATACGTGTTAGCAGAGCAAACTGCAGCCTTACTCGCGCCTGAAGAAGTCTTGGGCCCCAGTGGGGAACAAAACCTGATATCTATAACCACGAGTTTGCGTAAGGATATCTTGGGTGCGGAGTTGGCAGCCAGGTTATTCCCGGATGATCACCGTTATTTCGATGCGATGGGTCAGGTTGATGAAGCATTCTATGAGGGT
>JBFJVR010000326.1:0-3785 GCA_041624095.1 Oleiphilaceae bacterium | reverse complement strand
CGCTCCATCGCAGTACAGAAGTAACTTGATCTTGTTTACTGAAGTACGCTTAACGACAAAACCTGACACAGATTAATACGAGGTTTTATGGCTGCACAAAGCGGCCTGTGAACTCGGGTGAGGAGCCACTAAATGAGCCAGTTTTTAGACCGCTTACGTTTTTTTAATACCAAGAAGCAGGATTTTGCCTCGGGGCATGGAGTGATGACCCATGAGGACCGAGGTTGGGAAGACGGCTATCGCCGTCGTTGGCAGCACGACAAAATTGTACGCTCGACCCATGGTGTAAACTGTACTGGTTCATGCAGTTGGAAGATTTATGTGAAGGACGGCTTAGTCACTTGGGAAACCCAGCAAACTGACTACCCAAGAACGCGACCTGATTTGCCTAATCACGAACCGCGAGGCTGCCCCAGAGGGGCAAGTTATTCCTGGTATATTTATAGCGCTAACCGACTTAAGTACCCCAAGGTACGCAAGCCCCTATTGAAACTGTGGCGTGAGGCCAAAGCAGTCCACAGCGACCCGGTTAAAGCATGGGAATCGATTGTTACAGACCCGGATAAAGCCCGTTCCTATAAGTCAAAACGCGGTTTGGGTGGCTTGGTACGCTCGGACTGGAACGAAGTCAATGAAATCATTGCTGCCTCCAACGTCTATACCGCAAAAACCTTCGGACCTGACCGTATTACCGGCTTTTCTCCTATTCCGGCAATGTCGATGGTGTCTTATGCCGCGGGCGCACGTTACCTGTCATTGATAGGAGGTAACTGCCTTAGTTTCTATGACTGGTATTGTGATTTGCCACCCGCATCGCCGCAAATATGGGGTGAGCAGACAGATGTGCCTGAGTCTGCAGACTGGTATAACTCTGGCTACATCATTGCGTGGGGTTCAAATGTACCGCAAACACGTACACCCGATGCCCACTTCTTTACAGAAGTTCGCTACAAGGGTACGAAAACCGTTTCGGTCACGCCTGATTACTCTGAAGTAGCCAAGCTGACGGATGAGTGGATTCACGCCAAGCAAGGCACTGACTCTGCAGTGGCAATGGCAATGGGGCATGTGATCCTGAAAGAGTTTCACGTTGACAAGCCTAGTGCTTATTTTACTGAATATGTGCGCAGCAAAACGGACTTCCCCTATCTGGTTACCTTAGAAGAGTCGGACCAAGGGTTACAGCAGGGCCGATTTTTACGTGCCTCAGACCTTGCAGGGCATTTAGGGCAAGATAATAACCCCGAATGGAAAACTATCGCCTTAAATGATAATGGCGAACTTGTGTCGCCGACCGGTTCTATCGGCTACCGCTGGGGTGAAAAAGGCAAATGGAATATCGATCAACTCGATGGTAAGTCCGGAGAGAAACTAAACCTGACTCTGTCGTTAAAAGACTGTGCCGACGGCGTGGTCGACGTAGCCTTCCCGTATTTCGGTTGTCAGGAGCACGAGTATGGTTATTTTGAGCATACTGACCACGAAGCCACCCAGCTGCGTAAGGTGCCTGCAAAGCGAATAAAGCTGGCTGATGGCAGTGAAAAACTGGTTGCGACCGTGTTCGATCTAACCTTGGCAAATTACGGAGTAGAGCATGGTTTAAATTGCCCCAATTCTGCGGCAAGTTTCGATGATGACAAACCATACACGCCAGCGTGGCAGGAAAAAATTACCGGTGTATCACGCGCTCAGATTATAAAGATAGCCCGCGAGTTCGCCGACAATGCGGATAAAACCACCGGGCGCAGCATGATCATCATTGGTGCCGCGATGAATCATTGGTACAACATGGACATGAACTACCGTGGCGTCATCAATATGTTGATGATGTGTGGTTGTATTGGCCAGTCCGGAGGCGGCTGGGCGCACTATGTAGGTCAGGAAAAACTGCGGCCACAGTGCGGTTGGCTTCCTCTTGCATTCGGGCTCGACTGGCAGCGCCCCCCACGACAAATGAATGGCACCTCATTTTTCTATAACCATGCCAATCAGTGGCGTTATGAAAAGTTGGAAATGGAAGAGGTCGTGTCGCCGCTAGCTGATAAAAGCAAGTGGCAAGCATCGATTATCGATTACAACACGCGTGCTGAGCGCATGGGCTGGTTACCGTCGGCCCCCCAGCTGGGTGTTAACCCGCTTAACTTCGTTAAAGAAGCAGAAGCGGCGGGTAAAGATCCAAAAGATTACGCGGTCGAGCAATTAAAGAACGGGAATCTCAAGTTTGCTTGTGAAGATCCCGATGACGTGCAAAACCATCCGCACAACATGTTTATCTGGCGTTCTAATTTGCTGGGCTCATCGGGCAAAGGGCATGAGTACATGCTGCGCCACTTGTTGGGTACGAAACATGGCCTGATGGGTAAGGATCTGGATGAACGCAATGCCAAAAAGCCCGAAGACGTGAAATGGCACGACGATGCCAAAGAAGGCAAGGTTGACTTGTTGGTGACGCTTGACTTTCGGATGTCTACCACATGTCTGTATTCCGATATCGTGTTGCCGACGGCAACCTGGTACGAAAAAGACGACATGAACACCTCAGACATGCACCCTTTTATTCACCCATTGTCTCAGGCTGTCGACCCCGTTTGGGAGTCAAAGTCAGATTGGGATATTTTCAAAGGTATCGCCAAGAAGTTTTCTGAATTGTGTGAGGGTCATCTGGGTGTTGAAAAGGATTTGGTGACGGTGCCCTTACAGCACGATACGCCCGCCGAACTGGCTCAACCAGACGGGGTTAAGGCGTGGTGGAAAGGCGAGTGTGATCTTATACCGGGTAAGACAGCGCCTAATATGGTGGTCGTAGAGCGTGACTACCCGAATACCTACAAGCGTTTTACCTCGCTGGGGCCCTTGCTCGAGAAACTGGGTAATGGCGGCAAGGGCATCAACTGGAATACCGATGATGAAGTGAGTTTTCTCGGTGAGTTAAACTATCTGCATACCGAAGAGGGCGCTCACCAAGGGCGACCTAAGATTGAGAGTGCGATTGATGCAGCCGAAGTAATCCTCAGTTTGGCCCCCGAAACCAACGGACAAGTAGCTGTGAAAGCATGGGAGGCATTGTCTGAATTTACCGGCCGAGACCATGCGCATTTAGCCTTGCCCAAAGAAGACGAGAAAATTCGCTTCCGTGATATTCAGGCTCAGCCACGTAAGATTATTTCGTCGCCGACCTGGTCAGGCCTAGAAGACGAACACGTTTCCTACAATGCCGGTTATACCAATGTTCACGAACTCATCCCGTGGCGCACCGTCACTGGGCGACAGCAGTTCTATCAGGACCATGAATGGATGCGCGACTTTGGCGAAACGCAATGCCTTTATAAACCTCCGATCAACATGAAAACGGTACGCCCGCTATTGGGTAAAAAGCCGAACGGCAACAAGGAACTGGTACTCAACTGGATTACGCCACACCAGAAGTGGGGTATTCACTCAACCTATTCCGATAATTTGCTCATGTTAACCCTGTCTCGAGGCGGGCCGATCATCTGGCTTAGTGAAAGTGACGCAAAATCTGCCGGGATCGAGGACAACGACTGGATAGAAGTATTTAACGTCAATGGTGCAATATCTGCTCGCGCAGTGGTATCACAACGTGTACCTGAAGGCATGAGCATGATGTACCACGCTCAAGAGCGGATCGTGAACGTACCGGGAGCAGAAACAACCAAAACGCGCGGCGGTATCCACAACTCCGTAACCAGAGCCGTCATGAAACCAACACATATGATTGGCGGTTACGCGCAGCAGTCTTATGGCTTTAACTATTACGGCACGGT
>JBFJVR010000325.1:0-3795 GCA_041624095.1 Oleiphilaceae bacterium | reverse complement strand
TTTGCCCCCGGGGAAAACCTGTCGATTGTCGCCAGCAGCGAACATTCTGCCTATCTGTTCTGTTTCTATGAAGATGCTGAGGGAGATATCCAGCGCTTCTTCCCTAACCGCTTTGCGAACGACAACTTCCTGAGTGCCGGTGCAAGCCTGCAATTACCCGGAAATATGCCTTTTGACATTTACGCAAATGAGGAAGGTAAACCCGAAACAATCGCCTGCTTCGCGAGCACCGAAAACGTCTACCACGACTTACCTCTGGAGCTGCGCAGCTACGATTTTGAGACCCTCTCCGTGGCATCCTTGGATGAAGTGCGTCAGGGCTTCAAGCTTGCCGGCAACGGCCAGGTAAGTGAAGCCCTCATCACGGTCGAAACTAATTAGGAGAACAACCATGAAGCATCTTAATTTAATTCTCGAACGCTCACTCCTTGCGACTACGGTGTTAGGCCTCACGCTGATGCTGGCTAGTGCCAGCCAGGCCGGTGCCGAAGTCAAAGCAAAACAGACACCCGTGAGTAAGCTGATTGGCGCGACCGCTGAGGAAACACTACCTAGTGCAGGTGATCAAAAATCCGTTTCTAATCTGCGCTGCTGGCAAGACGGTACCTTGTTGTTCGAAGAAACAAATATCACTGGCCGGGCACTGGAAAGCGCACGGCAGGTGCTGGTATTTGATCAACAAAGTAAAACCGGCGAGTTATTCTTGATCGAAACTGGTTCTGCGACCTGTCTGTTCAAGAAAGCCTGAGTGTAAACCAAACATACCAACAAGATACCAAGAGGACACCGATATGAAAGCGCGAAACCACACCCCCACCGCCAGTTGGCGTCATGCCCTTGGCATGGTATTGCTAGCGACGCTAGCCAGCCCGGCATGGGCAGAAGCAGAAGGGACTGTGCATCTGGGTAAATCCGAAGTCAGTAAAGAGCAGGTGATCCGCTTACTTAAGCCCGAGCAAAAGCCCGCCTTACTCACACGCGGATTACGCGTACACCGCGAGGACAGCGATTCGCAAATAGCTGAAAGCCAAAAACCCAGCCCTAAGTCGCTTTCATTGGAAGTTTATTTCGAGTTTAACTCGGCGCAGCTAAGCCCCGAAGCAATTGAACAGTTGGCCCCTGTGGGCGAAGCGTTGCAGTCCCAGGAACTTTCAAGTCTGGAGTTCACGCTCGAGGGGCATACCGATGCATCCGGCGACGAAAACTATAACCTGACGCTATCTGAGCAGAGAGCCAATTCGGTCAAACGCTTTTTTATGGACCGTTTTGCTTTGTCTGAAGAACGCCTAAAAGCCAAGGGCAAAGGCGAGTCTGAACTGATTGAAGGCACCCCACCAACGAGTGGTATCAACCGCAGAGTTACGATTATCGCCCAATGAAACGTTTAAGCCCTCACACCAAAGCCCATATGCCGCTCAAGGCATTCAGGCCAACTAAGGCGGCGTATTATGCCCTCACCTTCTGCCTGTACGCTGCAGCATTCTTGTTCGTCAGCATGAACAGCGAGGGAGTAGAACTGTTTGAGGAAGACGAACAGGGGAATATCAACCAACGCAATATCGGTGTATTCAAGTCGCAAAGCTTCGATAGAGAAGCGGTTGATCAGATCAAGCTTGTTAGGCAGGTCCGCAGCCTGCCCCAGTTTAGTAAGCTAAAACTCACTGCGGCCGCCGAGCTGGAGTATCACCAAACAGGCTCCCCACGAATTGAAATGGAAGGCTCTGAAGCCACATTACGCTCATTACAAATTGACGTCAGTGCGGGCACCCTAATGATATCCAGCCATGCATTACAGAGCGAGGGAACGGCAAAATTAAAACTGTATGGCCAGCGTCTGGAGGGCGTGGAAATTGTTGGCGCTGCAGATGCTACCTTTTACGATATTCTGGTCAATCGTTTTGATTTGCAGGTACGTGGTGCCGCAGATATCACCGTTAAGGGCAAAGCGCGTTATTGCGCACTCGACAGCCAGGGCGCAGGTGATGTTGACCAAACGGCTCTACTTTGCCAGAACGTAAAGCTCTCGGTGTTTGGTGCAAGCGACATACAGCTTTATGCACAAGACTCCATCGAAGGGCGCGTTCAAGGTGCCGGCTCGGTGCTGGTATTAGGGCAGCCTGACCAGCGCACACTGCAAGTGGGCGGCGCTTTTGAGATCAACTATCCATAAGCTAAACACGCGCAGTCACTGTGCACCGCAAAACAGCGCGTAGCTACCTTAAACTAAGCAGGTAGACAAAGCTCCCTCAGCCTACGATGCAACCCTGTATCATGCTAGCTATCAGCTCATAAGCGTTATCAAGCAAATTTTCTGTTCATCTTTGGGCTTCTGGCCGTCTACAGGTTTATAGCAAACCAAGCAGGGGAAGTTCCACTGCGCTATATCGCGACAAGTTCGCACATACTCTAAGACTATAAACTAACGATAACTCGGGGAAACACATGAAAAACATCATCACAACAACACTGATCGCCATGCTGTTGACGACAGCGTCTCAGGCTTCTATCGCTGCCGATGTAAAAGGCAATGTCAAAACCAATGTAAAAGCAGGCGTGGTTCTGCAAAAAAATACCGGCATCGCCAACAAGAACGAAGCGGCACTAGGTTCCATTACCGGTAAAAGCACCAGCATCGGCGGCAACTTTAAGTCTAAGGTTAAAACGGCCGCAGTGATTCAGAGCAGCAAAGGCATTGCCAATAAAAACACATTAGCAATGGGCTCGGTGACAGACTAAAAAGCACGGCGCAAATACTCGCCGTTCAGTGCTCTAAGCATGGCAGGCGGCACGCTAAAACCTTTAGTTAAGCCAAAAAACTAGCCTCACATAAACATTTTGTAATATGCTGTTTTTTTGAACGCCGCGCTTGCTGTATGCGACTAACAAAAATTGCGACAACAAATAAGCATAAAGGACGATACACATGAATTTGTTTGCAAAGAATTACTCACACCTACTTACAGCCAGCGTTTTAATTAGCGCTGCAGGCACGACGCAGGCGGTCGATATCGATAATATCCCGGGAGCTAACCGCACAATTAACAGCCTCGGCGGCTATATTAATGCTTATTTGGCTGATTATCAGGGGGTCAATGATTTAAGCAACGAAGAAAACGAACTTTTGGGCCTCTGTAACCAATACGAAACAGCAGCCAGAAATACCAGCGGGACCGATGCTCAAGCGGTGGGCACATTAATAAACATGCTTGAAGCGCTCGCCCATGAAGAAGTAGGTGCCGTCGGTTCCGGCTTTAGTGATACAGGCCAAGACCTGATAGGTAATTCGATCGGGCGCCTGCAATACCTGCGAACAGGGACGCCCGCTTTGGCTAGCAACTCCGTGCTGTTAGCTCAAACCGGGGGAGCTGCAGGAGATGATTTCAGCAAGCTCAGCGCCTACAGTAACCTCAGCCTGGGTAATGGTTCAAAAGACCCCACTCAAAATGAAGAGGGCTTCGACTTTGATTCACAGGCACTTACCTTCGGCGCAGACTACCGCTTATCAAATAGCCTGATCGCAGGTGCTGCATTGGGCTTAGGGCGATCCGAAGTCGATAATGACGGCGGAAATTCAGGTACCGAAGGCGACACCGTCTCTGTCACCTTTTATGCCAGTACTTATCAAGATAACTGGTATATCGACGCCTCGCTGGGTTATGCCCTGCATGATTACGATAACACACGCAGAATAGTAGATATTGGTTTGGGTGTTGACCAAACTCTAACCAGCAGCCCTGATGGTGATTCGCTTTCTATGTCGGTAGGTGCAGGCCTAAGCCAGCAAATTGAGGGCTG
>JBFJVR010000324.1:0-3822 GCA_041624095.1 Oleiphilaceae bacterium | reverse complement strand
GGCCGCTTCACTGCGTGATGGCAATGCATAGGTGGTCGAGCCAAGAAGCGCCATTGCATCGCGCAGGCTGTTGAGTGACTTCAGCAAGTAACGGTTGTGTGCAGCATGATAAATAGCGTTGTGAAACGCACGGTTGATTTCAGCCTGTGCAGCTGAATTATTGTGTTGTTTCTCCTGATTAAAAATTTCCCGAAGGCTGTAAATCTCGGGCTCCGACGCATGTTTCGCGGCGAGGCTGGCCGCCGTTGCTTCGAGGACTTCACGCATCTGATATAGTTCCATCACTGCTTGGTAGTCGAGTTCGGCGATCGCCATCCCTTGATGACCCGCAGTACAAATGAGCCCCTCGGATTCAAGTCGACGAACCGCTTCACGTACAGGTGTACGGCTGATCTTCAACCACTCGGCTAGTTCTACTTCGCGTATGCGGCTTCCAGGCTTAAGTTCGCCGCTGAGAATCGCACTGAGTAGTTGCTGATAGGCGTGTTCAGCCCTTGATGTCTGTGAATTATGAGAAGATTGTGTTGCCATGGTAACTCCGGAATCAAACGGGAAAGTGAGCATTAAATGCCGTTGGGTTTTCTATCGGCCCAACGGCTCAATGATCAATTGGGTCATCGCGACTGCTGTAATTGCTGTTCTCGCAGCAGCGCTGCCAGTCGATAGAAACCGTGTACCATTTTTGAGAACGGCATTAACACGAAAAATGCTAATACTGAGCCAAGGTGAAGGGCCAGGAGTTCTGCTAACCACGGGCTGGCTGCCAATAAGTATAAGGCTAACCCTGTAGAGCTCACCAGAAACAGCAAAATGATAAAGCCCATCTCACCACCCCATACACGGCGGTCAGCTAAGTCCGGGTCGGCTTGTAGTTTCAGGTAGCCTAGTCCTAACGTCCCTATGCAGAGAAGTATGCCACCGGAAAGTCCTACCATTTTAGGGAGAGTGAATAGGCTGTAGGGCGCTTGCATGTCAAATAGATAGTGCATTAACGTACCTGCAGAGGTAGCCGCAAAGCAAAGCAGGAAGCCAGACATTGTTGCTTGATGGTACCATCGGCGTGCGTTTGAAAAGCGATCTTCATCTTCAAAATTACAGCCTTCTCCGCTTCCGCCGGCGAGGTTACGCATTTTACCTGCGCTCGCTAGAGCGGCCTTAATGTCACTCAATTGCAAAGCAGTGCCGCCGACGTTACGCCAGTAGCGACGCACACTGATGGCAATGGCCAATATCGGCAGCAGAAAAGCAGGTATGAAAATGGTAATCATGGCGTTATGAGAAAGGAATGCATAAAAGCCTTCGCCGGTGCCTGAATTAAGGCTTTGTGGTAACTGATTGATAAGCCATAGCAACACTGCAAATCCTACGACGACGGCAACAGAGAGGGCGGCACCACTGCGGTGAAATGCTCTGGCCATAAATCCGGGCGTTGCATTCTCCTGCCAGCTGTTCTGACGTACTTCTGCCAGCACTTTTGGTATGTTAATGCCAAAATCGTGCGGCGCTGTGTACTGGCATGCGTAGTGACAACCACGACAGTTGTGACAGAGATTCGCCAGTTGGGTAATCGTCGCTTCCGAGAAGGCGCGCTCACGGTTTACGGCAGGGAATACTGAGCAGAAACTTTCGCAGTAACGACAGGCGTTACAGACTTCGAGTTGTCGGCGGGCTTCGTTCATCGCGCCATCTGCGGTGTTTTTATATTCGTTTGGGTCGATATTAACGACATTAATGTTTTGCATAATTTGCTGCCTCCTGTCCGGCAATACGACCAAAAACGGTACCTATAGTCATTCCAAAGCCGGCCAGATATCCTTGGCCTAGAATCGAACCAGCCATAGTTTCTCCTGCGGCCCAGAGATTTTCGATGGGGCCATCCGCGCTCTGAACCTGGGCAGTTTCATCTACTTTGAGTCCCAGATAGGTGAAAGTTACTCCGGTACGCAGGCTGTAGCCGTAATAGGGTGGAGTGTCGATGGGCCTGGCCCAGTTTGTTTTGGCAGGGGTTAGCCCTTCAGTGGCAAGGCCGTCGAGCTCCGTCGGGTGGAAAGTCCCGGTGCGACAAGCCGCATTGAATTCATTAATAGTGTTGCGTAATGTCTCTGGCGGTAGTTCAAGTTTTTCCGCTAGCTCTTCTATGCTGTTGGCCTTGATCGGCGGAAATACTGATGGCATAAACAGCTCAAGCGATTTTGCATCAATAATCACATAGCCAACCTGTTCGGGTTGGGCTGCCACTAAGCGGCCCCAGATGGCATAGCGCTTTGGCCAGACATCTTCGCCTTCATCATAAAAGCGCCTGGCAGCATTGTTGACCACCACGGAGAAGGGGACGCAGTCCAAACGAGTGACGATGCCGCCGTCAAATTTTGGGGATCGGCCATCGATAGCAACGGCATGACATTGGGTTGGATCACCGACGGATTCTGCACCTTGATCCAGTAAGTCACGTAACACTGCGCCTTTATTATATGGCGTACCGCGAATCAGGAAATTTTTAGCCGCAGGCCCCCACGCACTGGCTAACCAGTCGAGGTCTGCCTGGAAGCCGCCGGATGCGACTATAATTGCCTTCGGCATCAATCGATGCTGCTGATCCTGGTAGGTGAACTCTACGGCATCTATTCGGTTGCCACGGCGTTCAAGATGAGTCACTTGAGCTTCGTACATTACCTCAATACCCAATTTGGCGGCAGTACGGTAGTAGGCGTTGACCAGTGCTTTGCCGCCTCCCATAAAAAAGGCATTCGTGCGTGAAAGGGACAGGGTGCCGGAGAGTGAAGGCTGAAAACGTACGCCGTGTTCCTCCATCCAGGTGTAGCTCTCCTCGGTACGGCGGATAGCCAGTCGTGCGAGTTTTTCGTCCGTTTTGCCTTGGGTTACTTTGAGGAGGTCTGCAAAGTACTCCTCTTCAGTATAACTATCCGTTAATACAGCCATCGGCTTCTGGTGCATGCAGCGAAAATTGCGCGTATGGCGAGAGTTTCCGCCACGATAGGGCTTGGGTGCGCCTTCTAATATTAAGACGTGACTGCCCAGTTCTGCGGCAGTAATGGCGGCGCAGAGCGCGGCATTACCACCGCCGATTACCACCAGGTCATAGGGTTTATTCTGCTTGGTCATTATCAAACCTGCTTTCGTTGGTATACAAATGAATACATATGGGTGCAGATTAACCGGCGAAGCTGTCACCAACCTGTCATGGACGATAAGTGAGTTGGTGTCATCTGTGATGATAGATTGAAAAAAAAATTATTCTTCATTATTCGTAGTCGAGACTGATAGGATGAAATGGGCGTGCGAATAAAGTGATAATAATCAGTAGTTTTAAGACTCAGCAGTGGCGATAAAATATGCGAATTTTGATAGTTGAAGACGATGAAATTCTGGGTGAGGCAATCAGCCAGCGAGCGACCAGGCAAGGCCATGGCGTCGATCTGGTCACTACAGGCACTAAAGCTAATGAGATCCTCAAGCGTCAGTCTTATGATTTGGTTATTCTTGATCTTAACCTGCCCGGGTTGAATGGCGACCGGGTACTTGAAAAGTTACGCAATCGGCAAACTAAAACACCCGTACTCATTCTTACCGCCCGTGATCAGATAGAAGACCGTATTCAGTTATTGGATCTCGGTGCTGATGATTATCTGACTAAGCCTTTTGATTTCGGGGAACTAGAGGCTCGCTGCAGGGCTATACTTCGTCGTAATCAGGGGCAGTCACAGGACATAATAAGGCATGGGAAACTTGAACTGGATCGCCGCGCTTGTACTGTAAAAATTAATGGCGAGCTGGTTGAAATAAAGCAGCGTGAATTCCGCT
>JBFJVR010000323.1:0-3829 GCA_041624095.1 Oleiphilaceae bacterium | reverse complement strand
GGGGCGCGCTGCTTATGGCGGGCTGATTAGCGCCTTGTTGTATAAGTCAATGAGCTTACAGTTGCCCGCGGATATGCCGGTGCGCTGTTTACAGATTTCTTTTGTCGGCCCCGTGTCTAGTGAAGCGCTAAGCATCGAGAGCGAGGTCCTGCGTGAAGGAAAATCCGTGGCTCAGGTGTTAGGCCGAGGCTTACAAAACGGCGAAACCAAGGTGGCTATTTTGGGCAGCTTTGGCCGAGCCCGTGATTCGGTGGTGAAGGTAGAGGCGGAGTCTTCACTATTTAAAGAAGCGCCATTGAGCCTGCAGCGAATGCCCTATAAAGAAGGGGTACTGCCTGCCTTTACCAAACATTTTGATTTTCGCTATTGTACCGCGATGCCTTTTAGCGGTGTCAGCGACACACAATTAAGGGGCTTTGTGAAATTCGCGCAGGTGGAGCCTGAGATCACCACGGCACATTTGTTGGGTTTGGTAGATGCCTGGCCGCCAACGACCTTGCAGATGTTGCCGCAACCGGCACCGGCCAGTTCACTCTCGTGGACGATTGAGTTTGTTCAGCCTCAGCCAGCTTTGGGGCCAGATGAGTTTTGCCAGTATCAGGCAGATATTGTTCATTCCGCCGCCGGATATGGACACACCCAAGCGAAGATACGGAACGGTGCTGGCGAACTGTTAGCAATCAGCCAACAAACGGTGACTCACTTCGCTTAGGCAATAGTACCGGTTACCCTGACGCGTTTACCACCAGCTTGCTTTGGCGCTTCGCGGCTCGCTTTAGCATCGGCGAGTCGCTTGTCGATGATGTTTTTCAAGGCGATGATCAGGCCCATTCCTACAAAGGCGCCCGGCGGTAAAATCGCAAACAGGAAGTTGCTGTAATCGTCGACCAAGCTTAGCTTCCAGCTTTTGGCCGTTTCGCCAAATATCAGCTCCATGCCCGAAAATAATGTTCCTTGGCCAATCAGTTCACGCATGCCGCCTAGTAACAGCAGGACTGCGGTAAAACCCAGGCCCATCATCAAGCCATCAGTAGCTGCGGGCAGCAACGGGTTTTTACAGGCGAAGGCATCTGCTCGGCCTAAAATGGCGCAGTTGGTTACGATGAGGGGAATAAAGATGCCCAGTATTTCGTATAACTCGTAGGTATAGGCTTGCATCAGAAGTTCAGCGCAGGTCACTAGAGAGGCGATGATCATGACAAATGCAGGTAGCCTGATAGAGGGCGAAACATAGTTACGAATTAGCGAAACTGATGCATTGGAACCAAGTAATACCAGTATGGTTGCCAGCCCCAAACCCAGCGCGTTGACCACGGTTCCGGTGACCGCCAGCAAGGGGCATAAGCCCAGCAGCTGTACCAAGGCAGGGTTGTTGCTCCATAAGCCGTTTTTGACGATGCTCGTAAGCTCAGTGTTCGCCATGTTTCAATTGCCTCGCTTATAGTGACTGCCAGCTTCTTGAGATAGCAGGCGCTCTTTATGTTCGTCGAAAAATTTTAAGGCCTGGTAAACCGCTGTGACAATCGCTCGAGGCGTAATGGTTGCGCCGGTAAGCTGATCGAAACTGCCGCCGTCCTTCTTAACTTGCCATTGCTCTTCGCTGGTATTGAGCAGGGATTTATCGTCAAAGCCGTGTATCCAGTCCGATTTTTTGACTTCTATCTTATCGCCCAAGCCGGGCGTTTCCTTGTGACTGAGCACCCTCACGCCGGCGATGTTACCACTTACTGATATACCTACGATTAACCGAATCGGGCCGGTATATCCCTGCGGTGCAATGACGGGCAATAGCAAGGTTGTTGCCTTGCCATTCTGTTTTGCGACGAAGACTTCGGCCGGTTCGTCGAGGCCAAGCGCTTTTGCATTGATCCAGAATGCGTCGTCAAGCAATGCGTTGTCGTGTTCGGCAAGGGGGACTATTTCGTACAGCGCTTTGGAGCGCGACAGTTTTTCTTGCGCGACGATGCGCTCAGCGGTGTTGAGTTGCGTAAAGGCGATTAAGCCAGCGGTCAATACGGCGAACAGCCCCAGACCGAACATTGAGCGCACAATGGAGTGCGTCATGCTTGGCACCGTTGGCGATGCTTCTTCGCCTGATGTGGATGTATCTTGCTGATTTTCTTTATCGGCCATGGGGCTCTCTTATGACTTAACTCTTTGACTTCGGTCCGCGCTTGGCATCCGCATACCCATACGTGCGTGGCTGGGTATAAACATCAATCAAGGGGGCGGCGAAGTTCATTAGTAATACGGCAAAGGCAATGGCATCGGGGTAGCCGCCAAAGCTGCGAATAATATAGGTTAATAGTCCAATTCCCAGGCCATAAAGCAAGCGCCCCAAGGGTGTGGTTGATGACGATACGGGGTCGGTTGCAATAAAAAATGCGCCCAACATGGTTGCCCCGGCCAGCAAGTGCACACTAAGAGGGGTGTAAAGGTCAGCATCCCAACCGATCACAAGGGCTGGTATTGCTATGCCTGCCAGCACGCCAACAGGGGTTTGCCAAGGGATAATTTTTAACGCGAGTAGTATTAGCCCGCCAGCCAAAAAGCCGAGATTCACCCACTCCCAGCCAAGCGCTATCCACTCACCAAATATCGCCCGCTCGCGCAGCGCTTCGGCTGTTGAGTGGGCTATCTCATGTTTATAGGTGTCGAGCGGTGTGGCTCCGGTAAAGCCATCGGGTAACCGGGTTTGTTCAAAGATGATGTTAAACGTATCGATGAACCCATTGCTGTGTTCCAGCATTGTTAACGGGACGGCCCAGTTGGTTGTCATTGCCACCGGAAACGAGATCAACACTAAGGCATAACCTGCCATCGCCGGGTTGAAGGGGTTGTAGCCCATACCGCCATACAGATGTTTGGCAAATACGATGGCAAATGCCGTCGCGATGAAGGCGATCCACCAAGGAGCGTAGGGTGGGAGTGCAAGGCCCAAAAGTACTGCTGTGACGAGGGCACTGTAGTCTTTCAGGTAAAAGCCCAGCGGTTTTTTGCGTAGCAAGAGCACTAGAGCTTCGCAGCCTAAAGCAACAAGGCTGCACCAGACAACGTTAATCAAATTACCCCAGCCGAAGAACAGTGTTTGGGCGATCAAACCTGGGAGGGTCAGTACGATTACCCAGCGCATCATGTTGCTGGTGCGTTGCGGGCCCTTCAAGTGTGGTGAAGATAAGGTTAACAGGGCCATCTAGTTGCTCTCATTCTTTGGTAAGTGCGTCTTGGCGCGTTTGGCTTCATCGAAAGCCTGCTCGGCCGCAGCGAGCCGCGTCTGGTTTTTTGCGAGCGCTCGTTCGAGCTTTTCGACCTGGTCGGGGGTGTTTTGTCGTGCATTTTCCAGTGCGTCGTGCATTTTCGCGACCTTGGCCTCGGCTTTGTCGCGCGCCAGCTGTAACGCATCTAGGTCGGGTGGGGCAGGTTGGTCGTCGTTCGTGTTTGGCGTGTTTGGATCGCTGGTCTCAGCCGCAGCCTGCTCTGCTTTTTGCCAGGCCTGTTTGGCCTGATTAACTCTCATCTGGTTTTTTTCTACCGCGCGCGTCAGTTTTTCAACTTGCTCAGGGTTGTCCTGTTTAGCGCTTTCCAGTGCATCGAGCATTTTATCGAGTTTCACTTGGGCTTTTTCCCAAGCGGCTTTCAATGCTTGCGGGTCTGCTGGCTCGTGATCGGCGGGGCTGGCCACCTGACTGCGGGCCAATGCTGCTTGAATCACCGCTTTCTTAGGGTCTATTTGCTCTGCTTGGGCTTGTGAGGAGGAACTAGATTCTGTCGGTGTTTTTGCCGCCGCCTGTTTCGCTGCTTGGGCTTTAGCCGCAGCTTCTGCGCGGGC
>JBFJVR010000322.1:0-3857 GCA_041624095.1 Oleiphilaceae bacterium | reverse complement strand
TCTTCGAGGTGCCGGAGCACGTACTTAATTTTAATGAAGTGGCCTTGCAGAGGCTTTGTGTGATGGCGGGTGATTACGGGTTTGGTGTGTCGGTTGAGCGTTTTGGCGCGTCATCGGTGCCTTTTGCTTACTTGCAACGCATTGACCTGGTGTCGGTAAAGATTGATATCAGTTTTGTACGTCATATACACCAGAGTCCCGATAACCAGTTTTTTCTCCGGTCTGCCATGCAAATCGCACATAGCCAGGGGCTAAAAATTCTTGCCGTTGGCGTAGAGTCGGAGCAGGAGCTAGAGACCTTGACGGAACTGGGCATCGACGGGGCGATGGGCTATCATCTTGGGCGGCCTGAAGCTAACTCGTTATTTGATTCTATTTAAACACTCGCTTAAACGGTTGAACACCAACATGGAAATGCTAAAGAACTTTCTGCGCCATCGTAAAGAAGACCTTCAGGACTATTTGGGAGGTGGAGCGCTGTCGAAATTGATCGGTGTCTTCGTGACGCTGTATTTGCTGCTGGCAATTGTGCTGGGTGCCTGGTGGAGCAACGAGCCCGAACTGTTCGACGTTCGTGCGCGTGCCGCGGAGATGACGAGTCAAACGCCTGGGTCTTTGGCGACGGGGGTCGCTACTACCTCGACGCTGATTACCCTGATGGAGACCTTGCTCGATAAATCAGGGGGCTATATCAGCAATGATATATTCCCGCCCGGTATCTGGCTGGATAATATCACCCATTGGGAATATGGCGTGCTGGTGCAGGTACGTGACTTGGCTCGTGTGTTCCGTAAAGACATAAGTCGTTCGCAGAGTCAGTCTACCGAAGACGCAGACTTGATCATTGCCGAACCTCAATTTCATTTTGATAATTCCAGTTGGGCGATTCCTGCCAGCGAATCGGAGTACCGCAGAGGCATTAAAGCGATGCGGCGTTACTTGCAACGTCTGGCTGACTCTGAGCGCCCCGACGCGCAGTTTTATGCTCGAGCAGACAATTTGCGCAGCTGGTTGTCTGAGGTTGAAAATCGCTTAGGTAGTTTGTCGCGTCGGCTTAGTGAGAGTGTTGGCCGACCACAAATGGATCTTGGCCTGGCGGGCGATGCCAGTGCCAGGCAGTCGACTGTGGGCGAAGGCTTCCAAGAGCGTAAAACGGCTTGGCTTGAGATTGATGATGTTTTCTATGAGGCGCGCGGGACGACCTGGGCCTTGGTGCATATTTTACGGGCGGTTGAGCAGGACTTTGAAAAAGTATTGTCCGATAAGAATGCACTGGTAAGTCTGCGGCAAATCACTATGGAGCTGGAAGCAACCCAAGAAGCGGTGTGGAGCCCGATGATTTTAAATGGCAGCGGATTTGGCGTGCTGGCAAACCACTCCCTGACGATGTCTTCTTATATTTCGCGAGCCAGTGCCGCGATTATAGATCTGCGTAACCTCTTGCAGCAGGGTTGAACTATAGTACGCAGGCAAGGAGAGAGAGTAAAAAAGGCCGATTAAGATTCGGCCTTTTTTACTGTTTCAGAGTTTAGCCAATCTTACTTTTTGAAGGCTGCAACTGATTTATTGATTGAGTTTCTTGCAGCTTCGGCATTTTCCCAGCCTTTAACTTTTACCCATTTGCCTTTTTCAAGGTCTTTGTAGTTCTCAAAAAAGTGCTGAATTTGATCTTTCAGTAATTGCGGCACATCGTCTATGTCCTGAATGTCGCCATACTGGCTCGAAAGCTTTTCGTGGGGGACTGCGACCAGTTTTTCATCGCCACCCGCTTCGTCGTCCATATTCAGCATGCCTACCGGGCGACAGCGAATAACCGAGCCAGGAATGACCGGGTAAGGTGTAATCACCAATACATCCAGTGGGTCACCGTCATCCGCTAAGGTGTTGGGGATGAAGCCGTAATTGGCGGGATAGAACATAGGGGTTGCCATAAACCGGTCTACCAGTACTGCGCCCATGTCTTTGTCGATTTCATACTTGACCGGGCTGCTGTTTGCCGGGATCTCGATTGCGACGTAAATGTCGTTTGGTAAGTCTTTTCCTGCTGGAATGTTGTCGAAATTCATGTGCTTTCCTGTTTCGCTGCGCCAATTTAAAAGGGGCGATTATACGGCTTACTTGGTAGCAAACCAATAGCCCGTGTAAGTCGGTGTCAGATGTTCGCTTTATGGATACCCACGCCGCTTTCGGAACCGACCAGCAGCAGGTCAGCGGGGCGCAGCGCGAAGAGGCCGTTGGTTACCACGCCGGTGATGTTGTTAATGGCGGTTTCAAGTTTGCCTGGCTCCATGATTTTAAGGTTGTGGACATCAAGAATGATGTTGCCATTGTCAGTTACGAAGCCTTCTCTGTAGACCGGGTCACCACCCAGTTTGACCAGTTCGCGGCCGACCAGGCTGCGAGCCATCGGAATAACCTCGACCGGAAGCGGAAACTGGCCTAGTAACGATACTTGTTTAGAAGCATCTACTATGCAGATAAAGTGCTTGGCCACGGCGGCGACAATCTTTTCGCGGGTTAAGGCGCCACCCCCGCCTTTAATTAATTCAAGACGCTCGTTGCACTCGTCGGCACCGTCGATATAAAAGTCCATTTCAGTAACGGTATTTAGTTCGTATACCGGGATGCCATGAGCCTGCAGGCGGGTAGCCGTTGCTTCTGAGCTGGCGACAGCTCCATCAAAGAGGTGCTTTATGGATGCTAAATGATCGATAAAAAAGTTGGCTGTAGAGCCGGTACCAACGCCAATAATACTGTCACTGTTGAGCTGAGGTTTTATGTGTTCAAGTGCGGCGCGGGCAACCTCATCTTTTAATTTGTCTTGCGTCATCATGGTGATTCCCGATGTGATTATCTGTGAAAGCAAACTGCCGCTAGTATAGTGGTAGCGGCTCTCACATAGAACCATGTTTAGGTGCTTATTTGGCCGCGTTTAGCTGTTCAACAAAATTTGCCACCTCAACGGCGGGGATGGGCCGACCGTATAAGTAACCCTGAAGAATGTCGCACTTGTGCTTGCGTAAGAACGCGCTCTGAACTTCGGTCTCGACGCCTTCTGCGACGACCTTCAAGCCCAGGTTGTGTGACAAAGCTATGATGGCCTTAACGATCGCCTCGTCATTGCGGTCGAGATTGATGTCTTTAACGAAGGACTGATCTATTTTAAGCCGGTCTAAAGGTAGCTGGCGCAAATAATTTAACGACGAATATCCGGTGCCAAAGTCGTCGACCGCAATTTCGATGCCCAATTTGTGGATTTGGTTAAAGGTGTTTATGGTGCCCTTAGGGTCGTCCATTACAGTGCTTTCGGTGAGTTCCAGTTCGAGGCAGCCGGGCGCGAGTCCAGAGGAGCTGAGCGCCGAAGCAAGCACCTCCAGAAAATTGTTGGATTGTAGTTGTCGGTTCGAGACGTTGACAGCGATCTTGATATTGCTGTCGAGGATCTGGCTATCCTGCCAATCTTTTAGCTGTCTGCAGGCGTGCTGCAAAATCCATTCTCCAAGCTTGGGGATCAGGCCGGTTTCTTCAGCTATGGGAATGAACAGCGCAGGGCTGATCCATTCGCCGTCTTTCTTCCAGCGCATGAGCGCCTCAAACCCTACAAGGCTGCCATCTAACCCGGATATCTGAGGCTGATAAAATATTGATAGTTCGTCCAGATTGATCGCCTCGTTCAAGTTCCGCGCAATCTCCATGCGTTTCATTGCCTGGGCTTCAAGTTCTGGTGAAAAGTAAGCAAACTGGCTTCGCCCTTTGCGCTTCGCCTGATACATAGCTGCGTCAGCTGCCTTGAGAAGGTCTGCTTCGGTGTGCTTGATATTGTCATAGATTGCTATGCCAATACTGCTGGAAACAAG
>JBFJVR010000321.1:0-3862 GCA_041624095.1 Oleiphilaceae bacterium | reverse complement strand
TAGCCTAGCTCCTGCGCTCCTTGGCCACCCAACAAAATAGACAAGGCAACAGGGTCGGCTTCAACTACCCCTTCCTCTGCTTCACTCGCTGAAAATATTGTAACGTCGGTAAACGAGAACGCGTCTTTCTTATCAAGCAAAGCCTGCTTAATCAGCTCAGGAGAGTAAAAGGTGACACTTCGCTGACCATCTGCATCCAAGGTAACAAAATAAGGCTGCCGACCTTGCTGGACCTTGCCTTCGAGTAACGCATCGCCATCGACAAACTCCGCCTCGTCGACCTCTGTGGCATCGTAATCGCTAACCCGAGCGCGTTGATATAATACGGCGGGGTCTCCCCCTTCACTCTCAACGAAGCGGCGCTCGAAAACACTCAAGGTCTCCGTCTCGCCAATCGCTTGCACAGCGTCTGCTGCCTCTCCTTCTCCTTCACTCGCTTGAGCTTCAGCCCCGCTAACAATCACGCGTTCACGCACAACTGAGTCGCCTTCTCGCACGCTTTGAACACTTGGGTCTAACTCGAGGGATTCGTGGCTTGTATCAGATTCTGGAGGCGGGTTTTGAGATAAGACAGTGGCCACTTCAGCTTCGGTATCAGCCACCCTCTTTTCATTATCCGACTCATCGGCCTGCGTATCAGGATCACTTTCAGATGAATCGCTTGAAGCCGATTCAAGCTTTTTTGCATCCAGATTTCCAAACCGATCTTCTTCAACCGAATAACGCTCAGCATGGCTATACGCACAAATTAACAGCAACAAAGCCAACAAGGAAAAGCGAAAAGACAAAATTAAAACTTCCGTCTGAAGCTGACACCCAGACCAAATACTCGCGTAGAGAATTTCACATCAAGTCCGGCGTAGGGGTTATATACAACGTTCGTCAGATTGGTACAGTTCAAGTTACAACTGGTGTTATTGGGGATATAGTCAACCGACTGCATATAGAACAAACTGGCACTAACCTGAGATTGTTTATCCCACTTGTAACCAAAACCAAGCCCCCAGTTTTTCATATCCCCGATAGGAATAGGACCAAACACGTCTTTTCCGGCAGGCGACTTTCTCAGCTCCAAACCAAAACGGACATCGAGTCGAGAATTAATATGGTGCGTTAAACCAAAGCCGTAGTGCCAGGTATCGTGCAAACCAACAGGCAGGGTCAGCGAGGTGTCAGTAACCAAGGTGGACAACAGCCGGGCTGTCGTTAATAGCTCTAACGAACGATCAAACTGCAGTGTGAATTCATCCCACTCACTCCAGTCGGTCCAGGTGGCATCCATACTTAGCGAGTAATCAGGCGTTAAGCGTATGTTCATACCCGTTTTAAAGGACTGGGGTATGGTCAAGTCCATGGTCACGTTACCCGCCTCCCGGTCCACCCCTCGTGGTAGACCCAGAATTGCAGCGGTGATCGCGCCGATGATCGAGCCATTCAAGCCACGCCAAAACGCCGTCCACTCGTCGGTATAATCCATGAGGAAGGTGCCCTTAAGCTTCATTTCTGCTTCACTCATGTAGGACGCACCCCACGAAAACCAGTTCGTCGGCTCCCATAGTACACCCAAATTATACGTAGGCGACAAAGTCTCCTGCATATCTATATCGATACGACCGATGTTATCCCAAGGCCCAATATTACCCTGACATAAAGACAGGAAAGGCATCAGAGGGTCACGACGTTGCCCTATGGGTTTGTCGAATTCGCAGGCAAATGCATCCTGAAGGATTTCCGTAACGGCGATCAACATGTTAGGCGCACGGTTATTCTGGGCGATATAGAAGCCTTGATGCGATAATTGCACCCCTGCCCCCACTGCCCATTCATCATTCACTTCGTATCCCACGGTTGGCGAGAAATAAGTGTAACGCTGAATCGCGGCTTCTTTGCCTAGAAAGCCACCCGGATCCTCCGCATCTTTAAACAGGTTTGCCGCAGAATGCATGTAGTTTTTAGTGCCGAAGGTAAACTTTGAACCGGGAGGATTAACCGAAAAACCGATCTGAAAAGGGAGCGGAGTCGGCCCCTGCCATACCCACTGCTGCAAGCCCCAACCTGGCAGGTAAACCGCTATCTTACTGGTATGAGAGTGCCCTTGGCCATCACCGCCGACCACCGGATCCCGTGGCACTGTTGTGTCATAGGTATTAAAGCCGGTACCATCGAGACCGATCAGTTCGTAGCCTTCTTCGGGCGCATAATAACGCGCATCCAGATCGACACCGATAATCATTTGGTCGACTTCGAAGTGACGCTCTTTCAACTTCGCCAAACCAGCGGGGTTGTGATACACAGCCGCCAAATGAGGGTCGCGATCAGCGACAACTGCATTACCCAGCGACATTGCCTTAGTGTCGATCGTAATACCGTTCGCAACCTGCGCGATCACCTGAGGCGGAAACGCCAGTAAAACGCACAACAGAAGCGTGACTGTATTTCTAAGCTTGATGGACAGCGCCTTCACAAAATTGGTTCCTATACACAACAACGGTTTTTACCAGTTAAATGCGCCAATATTTATCGGATATGACAAGCCCAACGAGAGGTCGGAGGCATCCTCTGTCAAACCAAACCCGAAACTCGTATTAAGGATGGTTTGCGGGTCGACCCTGATACCCAATGAAATGTTCATCGAGCCATTAACCGAATCCTGCGACGAGGTGTTTGAACCGTCGGAGAAATAAAGAGACGTTTCAGTGCTATAGCCCACCTGGGCAGACATGCTTAGCGACGTGTCATAAGACAGTGAGTAAGAGAAGCCTCCTGAAAACGAGAAACTTTGCCCTTGCTGCACGGTTTTCAGAATTCGACCACCTCGAACCTGGTTCAAACCATTTTGCTCGAAAGCATAACTTGAACTGAGAGAGCCAAAGAGTACTACAGGGTCAAGAACCTTTGAGATACTCACACCCGCAGATACCGAGTAAGTACCGCTACCAGTAGATAAACGCGTATTGTTATTTATTTCATAGGGGCTAACGCCCGTCTTGGTGCTCAAACTGGAGTTTACGTTCACCGTTGCCTTACCCGGAACATAAGGGAATGGCTGCCAGCGCACACCAAGCACTACATCACCCCAATCGGTAACCGAAAGCTCACGCTGCGTATCGTAACGTGAAGAGAGCGGTATTCTGGCATTCAAGGTTAAGTTATTCAGGATGCCGTAATCAAAACTGAAACTGTTGGTAAACGAGTGCGTTGCCGATGGGGCGATATCCAGGTTTCTGACCTGGTTATTCACTACTTCGATATCAATCCGGGAATCCGATGTGTAGGAATAGTCCAATGAATAACTGAGCGACTTGCCACCCGCTTTCAACAGGGAATAATTCTTCTCGGCCGCCTGAAACACCTCTTCAAGCTGACGAGTCGTATCCTCATCGTCATCCTGCTGGGCTAATGCTTCTCGCGCTTTGTCGACGTTCGTTTTTTCTTCAGCATGAGCATTAGAGAAAAACAGTAGAGTGAACGTGGCTATTAGAGCCCCAACTACCCAAGACTTCATTCTGTAATCCTTTTCCATACCATTCGCATTAAATTGACTGTTTTAATTTATTAGTTTCTTCTGTAGTGCAGACGCTTCTTGGTGCTATTTACTATTACACCAGTACTATCAATAATTTCCTGGGAGTTATTCTTTTGTCTTTCGAGTTCATTTTGAATTCGATACTGTAAGTTATCCTGATAATCAGGAAAGTCTTTGAATGCTTGTAAGGCCAGGGTTTGGTCATCAATAAAGCGAAGATCTTCTTCACGTAACTCTAGGCCGTCAATCGGCTTGGTGTTACCCGGAAAGATAACGAACAACACATTTTGATCCCACTTTTCCTCAAAACGGGCTAGCGTAAAAGAAATGTTTCCT
>JBFJVR010000320.1:0-3909 GCA_041624095.1 Oleiphilaceae bacterium | reverse complement strand
TCGAGCAGTTTTTCCTTGCCCAGAGAGGCAATGTTCGATACGCATCAGATGGGTCTCTACCTTGCAAATGCCGCGGAGGAAGCGGCATTTGCGGTGGGGCCTTTATTGCTGTTGTTGTTTGTTGCTTCAATCGTCGGTTCTATTGCTTTAGGTGGATGGTTGTTGTCTGCTAAAGCGCTGGCGCCGAAGTTTAGCCGTTTAAGCCCGCTGAAAGGGCTCAAGCGCATGTTCTCGCTTAAATCCCTGGTAGAACTGGGCAAGGCCATCGCCAAGGTCACGGTGGTGCTGTTTTTTGCCATTTTACTGCTGGAGATGCAGACTCCCGAACTATTGGGTTTGGGCGCAGAGCCAGTTGTGCCTGCCATGAAACACACAGTGGATATTCTGGGGTGGAGCTTCTTCTACCTCTCTTGCACGATGATCGTTATCGTTCTGGTGGATGTGCCTTTTCAGATTTATGACCATCAAAAGAATTTGAAAATGACCAAGCAGCAGATTAAGGACGAGTATAAAGACACCGAAGGTAAGCCAGAGGTTAAGGGTCGGGTCAGGCAGTTACAACGAGAAATTTCTCAGCGCCGTATGATGCAGGATGTACCTCAGGCGGATGTTGTGATCACCAACCCGACCCATTATTCCGTCGCCTTGCGCTATGACCCGGAAAAAGATGCAGCTCCCGTTTTGCTGGCAAAGGGGAACGACCAGATAGCCCTCAAAATCAGAGAAATAGCCAAGCAACATGGCGTCGAACTGGTTGCCGCACCCCCGTTGGCTCGGTCGGTTTACTACCACTCAGAAGTCGGAGAAGAAATCCCTTCTGGCTTGTATATGGCGGTCGCTCAAGTATTGGCGTATGTGTTTCAGTTAAAACAGTTTCGTCGACGCTCAGCTGCAAGGCCTACAATGCCAGACTTCCCGATACCCGACGAACTGCGTCGCGACCTCTAGCGAACTACTATTTTTAGCGTTTTATCCATTTGGGTGCGTTTTTTGCAGAACCCTTAGTAAGGTGCAAGTTGCGTCATTTTTATGACAATACTTGCGATGCTTAACGAGTTCCAGCAGGTATTATTTTTCGCATGCAGAATGTCATTGGACTAACCCAGTTAAGGCTCATTAGAGGGCATTTGGCGATCCCGATTATTCTGGTCGCGATTCTGGGCATGATGACTCTGCCAGTCCCTCCGTTCTTGTTAGACTTGCTGTTTACTTTCAATATCGCTCTCTCATTAGTGGTTCTGCTGGTATGTGTTTATGCCATGCGACCCATGGAATTTGCGATATTTCCAACCGTACTGCTGGTTGCAACTCTCTTGAGGTTAGCTCTAAACGTAGCGTCGACACGTGTCGTGCTCTTGGAAGGCCACGAAGGTGGTGACGCAGCAGGGAAGGTGATCGAAGCCTTCGGTGAGGTCGTGATCGGCGGGAATTACGCCGTTGGTCTGGTTGTTTTTGCCATTCTGATGATTATTAACTTCGTCGTAGTGACTAAAGGTGCCGGTCGAGTATCTGAAGTTAGCGCACGCTTCACACTCGATGCGATGCCCGGTAAACAGATGGCCATCGACGCAGACCTTAACGCCGGGATCATCAATCAGGACGAAGCTAAAACGCGCCGTGAAGAAGTGGCAATGGAGGCCGACTTTTATGGTTCGATGGATGGTGCGAGTAAGTTCGTACGCGGCGACGCAGTTGCAGGTTTGATGATTCTCGCGATCAACATCATTGGCGGCTTGAGTATCGGGATGGTCCAGCATGATCTGGAGTTTTCAGATGCGATGGAAAAATATTCGTTGCTGACGATTGGTGACGGGCTGGTTGCGCAGATTCCCTCTTTGTTGTTGTCGACTGCAGCAGCGATCATGGTGACACGGGTCAGTACCACCCAGGATATGTCATCTCAAGTTCTCGATCAGATGTTTCTTTCGCCCAAGGCTTTGTATATTGCAGCGGGCATTCTCATAGTAATGGGTCTGGTTCCCGGCATGCCACATATCGCCTTTTTGGGCTTGGGTGGTCTGATAGGTGGCTTGGCCTGGTACGGAGAAAAACTTAAGAAAGAGGATCGTGCTGAAGCCTATTCCGGGCCTGTGCCTCCAAGAGGTGCTGCTGGTCGTGGCAGTTCTGGAGCGGGCCCTGCGCCGCTTCCCGGAGGCCAAAGTGGCGAGCTTGAAGCTTTACCTGCGGGCAGTGCTAGTGAAGAGCAGCACAAAGAGCTGGGCTGGGATGACGTTGTTGCGGTAGATATTATAGGTTTGGAAGTGGGTTATCGCCTGATTCCCTTGGTGGATAAATCGCAAGGTGGGCAGTTGCTCGGCAGAATAAAAGGCGTGCGCAAAAAGCTGTCGCAAGAACTGGGGTTCCTGATGCCTTCGGTGCACATACGCGACAACCTTGACCTGATGCCAAATGTATATCGTATTACCCTAATGGGGGTCACCATTGCTGAAGCAGAAATACATCCGGAACGGGAACTGGCCATTAATCCGGGGCAGGTATTTGGCAAAATTGATGGGATAGAAGGGCGAGATCCTGCCTTTGGTCTCGATGCAATCTGGATCGAACCAGCACAAAAAGATCACGCTCAAACGCTCGGTTATACCGTGGTTGATTCCAGCACTGTGGTCGCAACGCATTTAAATCAAGTGCTACAAAAGCATTCCAGTGAGCTGATTGGCCATGAAGAGGTTCAGCAGTGGCTGGATCAGTTGGCCAAGGTATCGCCTAAGTTAGCGGAAGAACTGGTGCCAACGACGCTGTCGGTCAGTCTGTTACTGAAAGTGCTACAGAACCTGTTAATTGAAGAAGTCCCCATACGCGATATGCGTTCGATTGCAGAGGCACTGGTCAATGTGTCACCGAAAAGTACGGATGCATCGCAGTTAACCGAGTATTGTCGCCAGGGTCTGAAGCGCATGATAGTGCAAAACATTTGTGGAGCAGAGCCCGAGATTCCGGTGATTACGCTAGAGCCGGACTTGGAACAGCTATTGCTTAAATCATTGCAACAGCAACAGAAAACTGGCGCAGGCGATGATGTGGGCTTGATTTTAGAACCGCGAATCGTAGAAAGTCTGCAGCGCTCCTTGAGTGAGTCGGCACAGCGGCAAGAAATGCTGGGTAAGCCTGCGATACTGCTGGTATCGGCGCCCTTACGACCAGTATTGGCGAAGTTCGTCAGGTTCGGTAGCGAGAGTTTGAATGTACTCTCGTATCAGGAAGTGCCGAATAACAAACAAATCAATATTGTTGCCACCGTGGGTCAATAGCCGTGGTGAGTCAGCAGCTTGAATACAACAGTCAAGAAATTGGCATTCGATTAGGTAGTCGGTTATGAAGGTTAAACGCTTTTTCTCAGAGTCGATGCAGGATGTACTGCGAATGGTCCGCGAGGATTTTGGTCCGGATGCCGTTATTTTGTCCAATAGCAAAGTAGATGGCGGCGTTGAAATCGTAGCAGCCTTGGATTACGAAGAAGGTGCGGATGAAAGCGCTACCTCACTAGAGCTAAAAAGTGCCTCGCAGCCAAGCCCTTCACAGATTGCCCGAATGCATGCCGAGAAGCATTTGCAACTGCAAAAAGAAATGGAACGAGCGAAAAGAAAAATCGAGCAGGTCCGCAGTCAGCGCGCAGCGGACGGCGCCAAACTTCAGGCCAGGCAAACAGAGCTAAGTGAGGGGCGACGCAGCGGAGCGAAGTTGGCGGGCGATGCTGACTGGGATGAGCTGTCGGATATGAAGGCTGAGATTTTGGAATTAAAGGGTCTGATTACCGAACAGGTCCGCAAGCACGAAACAGTTGATACATCTGGCGCAGCTCAAAGAGCTTCACAGCACTCGCTGGTGCAGCAGCAACTGGAAAATATGCTGGACTCCCTATGCGTTGCCAAGGAGATTCGTCAGAGCTTA
>JBFJVR010000319.1:0-3921 GCA_041624095.1 Oleiphilaceae bacterium | reverse complement strand
CCAACCAGCGATGGTTGACATAAGGCATACCAGAACGCTCTGCTTCTTCTTTAATGATTTTACCTGCCGCGCGCTTGGTACCAACAAAAAGAACCTTGTTCTTGTTCTCTGCCAGTTTTTTAACCAAAGCGAGGGACTCATTCAACGCAGGAACTGTTTGCTCAAGGTTGATGATGTGAATTTTGTTACGAGCACCAAAGATGTACTTACCCATTTTAGGGTTCCAGTAACGTGTTTGGTGACCAAAGTGAACACCTGCTTTAAGCAGGTCGCGCATAGAAACTGCAGCCATGATAATTCCTTAAATTATATCTGGGTTAAACCTCCACGCCTCCCATTATCCAACCCCGATTGACTAAGCAATAGCAGGGCACCCAGGATCATGTGTCGAAACGTGTGCGGATTTTAGTAACCGGGAACAAACGAACTCCCGAAATTTAGCGAGCGCTTTATACCATACGGGAGCCTAAATAGAAAGATTTTATTAAGCCCAGAACAACATCAGTCTGCCTTGAGCACACCAAGCCACGCATGCCTTATACCTAAAAACACAACATTGGGGTAAGTATTTTTAATCGCTTCAAATAAAAGGTAAAATGGCGCGCTTTGTTTTCCGGACCAATTCACAACCTCAGCCACGAGCCATGCCAGCCTTATGAAAGTCACAATTAAAACCGCCGACGAAATTGAAAAGATGCGCGTAGCCGGTCGCCTTGCTGCAGAAACCCTAGAAATGATCGGTGAGCACGTGCAAGCCGGAGTCACCACAGAGCAACTGAACCAAATCTGCCACGAGCACATCGTTAATGTTCAAGATGCGATACCCGCACCCCTGAACTACAAGGGCTTTCCAAAGTCGATCTGCACCTCGGTCAACCATGTCATTTGTCACGGAATCCCTACCGAGAAGAAGGTGCTTAAAAACGGCGACATCATCAATATCGACGTCACGGTGATTAAAGATGGCTACCACGGGGACACCAGCAAGATGTTCTTTGTGGGCAAGCCCGGCATTGCCGCCGAGCGCTTGGTCAACATTACACAGGAGTGCATGTACAAGGGCATCGAACTCGTCAAGCCCGGCGCTCGTTTAGGCGATATAGGCCATGTCATCCAGAAACATGCCGAGAGCAACTACTACTCTGTCGTCAGGGAATATTGCGGGCACGGGATTGGCAAAATCTTCCATGAAGAACCGCAGGTTATGCATTATGGCAAACCGGGTACCGGGATGGAGCTAAAGGAAGGCATGACATTTACGATAGAGCCGATGATCAACCAGGGCAAGCGCCACTGCAAGCTGCTGCCCGACGGCTGGACGGTGGTAACCAAAGACCATAAGCTTTCAGCGCAGTGGGAACACACCATACTGGTTACTGCGGACGGCTTTGAGATCCTCACCATCCGCAACGAAGAACTGGCCTTGTTTGCTTAAGCTATGATAAGCGCCCCTGAAACCTCACCCTTGCTGCAAGTCTGGTTGGAAAAAACCGGACTAGACCTCGATTTACTGTCCGAACAAGTGCGCAGTAGCGATAAGGCAGCCAGTGATTGCAAACAATTTCTCAATCAGGGCAAGCGGGGTTTTGATTTACTTTATCGCGAAGGAGCCGACATCCATGATCTGGTGGGCTTACGTTCGGTCTTCATGGACCGCCTGCTGGCCGCACTGTGGCAACGCTTTGAGATCGACGACCAGGCCAGCCTGGTAGCCGTAGGTGGCTATGGCCGAGGAGAGCTTCACCCTCACTCGGATATCGACTTACTGGTCATTACGCGCGACGCTATAGATGAAGACTTAGGAGACAAACTGTCTCGTTTTATTACCCTGCTCTGGGACCTGCAGCTGGATATCGGGCATAGCGTACGCAGCATTGACGAGTGCATCGCGTCGGCCAAAGAAGACGTCACTATCGCGACCAACTTGCTCGAAACGCGCACCATCTCGGGCGATGACCAGCTCAGGCAACAGGTTTCGGAACGTGTTTATTCGGACGAAGTCTACACCTCGGAACAGTACTTTCTGGCCAAGCGGAAAGAGCAAGAAGACCGGCACGCCAAGTACAGCGGCACGGAATACAATCTGGAACCAAATCTGAAGTCTTCTCCCGGTACCCTTCGCGACATCCAAACTATTGCATGGATTACCAAGCGACATTTTGGGCCGCAAGCAACCGACGCTCGCGATCGATACGAATTCTTGACCGATGAAGAGTACAAAATGCTCTTCGATGGAGAGTCCTTTTTGTGGAGTTTACGCTACGGCTTGCAGATGATTGCAGACCGCAACGAAAACCGCCTGTTGTTCGACCACCAGCGAAAACTGGCTGAGTGTCTGGGTTATAAAGACTCCGACGAAAAGCTCGGTGTAGAACAAATGATGCAGCGCTATTACCGAACAGTTCTCGGTTTGGCTGAACTAGCGGACGTCATCTTGCAGTTCTTCGATGACTTTTATCTTCGCCCGGACGAAAAAGAACACATTCAGCCCTTAAACAAGCGCTTTCAACTCAACAACGGCTATATCGAAACTGTAGACGAACAGGTGTTTGACCGCTCCCCCTATGCCTTAATCGAAATATTTCTGATGAAGGCGCAGCACCCGGAAATCAAAGGCATCAAAGCCGCGACGATACAACTGATCCGTGAACATCAGTATTTAATCGACGACAGTTTTCGCAAGGACCTGGCCAACACCACGCTGTTTATGGAAATCCTGCGTACGCCGCATCTCTTGCATAATACCCTGAACGCAATGCTCAAATACAATGTGCTTGGTCGCTACCTGCCTGAATTTGGCCGCATTATCGGCCAGATGCAACACGACCTGTTCCATATCTATACTGTCGATGCCCATACGATTAACCTGGTCAGAAACCTGATCAACCTGGAACAGCCCGAAAACCGCAGGGAATTCCCTCTGGCTGCACGCCTGCTGCGCTATATCCCCAAACGCGAACTGCTGTATGTCGCCGCAATTTATCATGATATCGCAAAGGGGCGCGGTGGCGATCACTCCGAATTGGGCGCAGTTGATGCAATCGAATTTTGCGAGCGTCATCACTTTAGCGAACGAGACACCAAACTGGTCTCGTGGTTGGTCGAAAACCATTTATTAATGTCGATGACAGCTCAGAAAAAAGACATTGCCGACCCGGAAATCATTCACGAGTTCGCCTCACAGGTACCCAGCCTGACCCACCTGGAATACCTCTACGTACTGACGGTGTGCGACATAGCTGCAACCAACCCCAGCCTATGGAATAGCTGGCGCGCCTCGCTGATGCAGCAGCTATTTGTCGAGACTCGCCGCACCATCAGACGTGGCATAGACCAACCAGTAGACCGCAACGATTGGATTCGCGCAACCAAGCTCGAAGTACGTTCAATACTGTTCGAACAAGGCTTTTCAGCAAGCAAAGTCGATGCGCTGCTGGACTCACTTGAAGACGACTACTTCCTGCAGGACTCAACCGCCGAAATCGCATGGCAAACATCGTCGATCTTGAACCATGGTGACTCGGAAGAACCGCTCATTATTATTCGCGATAACCACGGGCGAACAGGTGACGGCTTCAGCGAAATTATGATTTACCTGAAATCGGAGCACGACTTGTTTGCCGCGACCACTGCGGTACTTGAACAGCTAAATCTTAACGTCCTCAATGCGCGCATCAGCGCAACCGGCGGCCGTTTCAGCCTAAGTAACTTCGTGGTAACCGATGCACGCAACAAAGCACTTGCCGGCGACCCTGAGCGCAAACAGAAAGTCCACAAAAAGCTGATGGAAGAACTGGACGACCCCGAAGATTACCCGGAAATCATTCAGCGGCGCACGCCACGCCAATTAAAGCACTTTTCGTTTCCGACTGAAGTCACCTTCAGCAACGACATGATTCACCAACGTACCGTCATGGAGGT
>JBFJVR010000318.1:0-3944 GCA_041624095.1 Oleiphilaceae bacterium | reverse complement strand
GATACTCATCTGCACTCATAAGCCCTCGCCAATATTTCGTCAGAAATCAACAAGGCCAAAAAAAACCAAAAAACCTGTCAATTTATTGAATACTCTTAAGTGGTAGCAAAGGAACGCTGCCTGGTCAAAAAATTAAAGCAAAATATTATCAATAAAGCATAAACAACGGCTTTTATTATACTTTTTGCTTTTTTGACCTAAGCTAAAGTGCATATACAAACGGCTCAGCCTCCCTAAAAATACAAGATGAGAACAAATCATGTCGTGGAAAGGTGACCTTGATCAGTTTATGTCAGGGCTAGAAAAGCGTAACCCTGGCGAAGCAGAGTTTCACCAAGCAGTGTACGAAGTTGTCGCTAGTATATTCCCCTATATAGAAGACAAGCCCGTCTACAAGGAGGCGCAAATTCTAGAACGAATGAGCGAACCCGACAGAATCATCAGTTTTCGTGTGTGCTGGGAGGACGACGACGGAAACATTCGGGTGAATCGCGGTTGGCGCGTACAAAACAACAATGCAATCGGCCCCTACAAAGGAGGCTTGCGGTTCCACCCAAGCGTTAATCAGAGCATTTTAAAATTTCTCGCGTTTGAACAGACCTTTAAAAACAGTCTGACCGGGCTACCCATGGGCGGTGCAAAAGGTGGCTCAAATTTTAACCCTAAGGGTAAATCCAATCGCGAAATAATGCGTTTTTGTCAATCGTTTATGACCGAACTTGACCACTACATTGGTGCTGACATGGACGTACCGGCGGGCGATATTGGTGTGGGTGCTCGCGAAATTGGCTACCTGTTCGGACAGCATAAACGCTTAACAAAAGAGTTCACTGGCGTGCTGACTGGCAAAGGCATGGAGTTTGGCGGTAGTCTGATTCGTGTTGAAGCAACCGGATACGGTACCGTTTACATGATGGAACAAATGCTCAAAACAAAGCAAACCACTTTGGATGGAAAAACCGTATGTATTAGTGGCTCAGGGAATGTGGCAACCTATGCCGCCGAAAAAATAACTCAGCTAGGCGGGACGGTGCTTACGCTATCTGATTCATCCGGATTTATTTACGATAAAGAAGGCATCAGCGAACATAAGCTGGACTACGTTAAAATGATCAAGAACGTCCAACGCGGCCGTATCAGTGACTATCTAAACGAGTTCCCTGATGCCAAATTCTATGAAAATGCAAAGCCGTGGTCGATTCCCTGCGATATTGCAATGCCCTGTGCAACGCAGAACGAGCTTGACGAAAACGATGCAAAGTTACTATTGAAGAACGGCTGCATAGGTGTGTCTGAAGGCGCGAATATGCCCTGTAGCCTGGCTGCAATCAAATTCTTTCAGGAAGCGAAAATTCTTTTCGGCCCTAGTAAGGCGGCAAATGCCGGAGGTGTTGCGGTGTCTGGGCTTGAAATGAGCCAAAATAGTGCCCGCATCTCTTGGAAGGAAGCCGAACTGCAACAGCTTCTGTTAGATATTATGGAAAAAATACACGACAAATGTGAGACTTACGGAAGAGAAAGCGATGATTACGTCAATTATGTAAAGGGCGCAAATATTGCTGGGTTTATCAAGGTAGCGGATGCAATGCTGGCTTATGGAAGTATTTAATTTCACATCGATTAACAAGAATTATGGCCACAAGGTGCTACATTTGAACTTACTTAATTAAGTTTTCTCGATCATGCGCATAAAACTGACGTCAATACTACTTTTGCTTCTTAGCCTCGGCGCCTATGCCGAGCCTAATGCTATCGAGAAAATAAAAGTTTGGAGCTATTTCGATAAGCAAAACAGCTCTCTCGACTCCATACTCAATCTGACACCAAGCGATTGGCAGACTATTACGTCCGGCGTACACCATTCACACATTGGTGACGCCAATTACTGGCAAGGCTCTAAAGGCGCCATTGTTTGGCTTAAAATACGCATACCCAGCCTGATCAAAGACAAACAAGTGTGGCTGGAGCTAGTGCCCAATGTTGGGCTCGACGGTCAAATGGCTTACAAGAATAACGGACATTGGAAATGGGCCTCGCCAATCGGCCGAAATGGAGAACCGCTCGTGTCAAGCCCGGCGAACTTCCTGAGTTTCGAGATCGCAACCCCCGCCGAAGACAATATCGTTTACGTCAAACTGAATACCAGTCAGATCTTTCACTTTGGCATTAACTTTAGAAACGAAGCTGACTTACATTGGAGCCTATTGAAGAGCCACCTTTTCAATGGACTGATTTTCGGCTTTCTTACCTTAGCCATGATTTACAACCTCGCTATCGGCTTCAGCGCAGGTGAACGCATGTATCTTTACTACGCGTTTTACGTATTTTCAAATACTATCTATCTGGCTGTTATATCCGGCTACTTGCGGCTAATTTTTCCCGACTGGGGCGGCGACGGTTCACTGTCGAACCTAATGGTGCTTATGGCGATATTCTCCGCTACTGTCTTTGTCAGGGAGTTTCTCAACACCGAGCAAACCACCCCCGTATTCGACAAAGTCCTCTATTACCAGCAAGGCATTTTTTTCACCGCGATCTTATTCATCGTTTTTCTTAGCGACTTTACTGCATACTTTCTTGCTGAACTGCTAGGCCTGGTTGGCCCTTTTCTCTTGCTGGTGTCTGGTATTGTTGCGTATCGCGCGGGCCACCCTATGGCCAAATACTTCCTCATTGCATGGACTCTGTTTCTGATTTGCGCGGCAATCTGGGGCTGGATGTGGCTTGGCATCATAGAGCCCCGTACATGGGTACTAAACCTGCTAAAGGCTGGCACCATCGCCGAGATCACCTTGCTGACGCTGGTTTTAGGTTTCCGCTACAGTTACTTGAAAAAGAAAACCGAAACACTTACAGAGGCCAAGTCACGCTTCAAAACCCTGAGTGAAACTGACGAGCTAACAGGCGTGCTAAATCGGCGCGGTTTTTTGAAACAAGTGGAGAGCCTGTTGCGTAAGGGCAATAAGGAACTTGTCTGGCTAGCACTGGATATAGACCACTTTAAGCGATTCAACGACAGTTATGGCCATGTAGCTGGCGACAAACTCCTAAACGCCTTTGGCAGTATGCTATCTACCAAAGGAAGACGAGAGGACCTTGCTGCAAGACTTATCAGCCACGACAAAGACAAACCCTATCGTCGCGGAGTTGCAGGCCGTATCGGAGGTGAGGAGTTCGCTGTTCTCCTCGTCGACTGCTCGCTGCCGCGCGCACGCCTCTATGCTGAGCGTTTGTTAAGAGAATTTGAGAAACTACGCGTTAAAAGCATGGATGGAGAGATGGTTGGCACCACTCTATCGATCGGTGCAACGCAAGTTGGACCCGGTGACACCGTTGAGGCGGCATGGAAGCGCGCAGATCGACTGCTATACGAAGCGAAACATAAAGGGCGCAACCAGGTCGTGATGCGCGAGTAAGCGTTAACGATCTAAAAATAAACGCGTAAACGCTTCATCCGTCATACCATTGAGACGCTCGATGTTTTGCTTGGGAATCGCCTCGCTGTCTATTGATGACGCGAGCGCCGCACTAACACTGCGCTCTCTTAGCAGATGAAACAAAGGATAAGGCGAACGGTTGGTAAAATTTTCCCTATCATCGGCCTGAGTTCCCGCAAACCTATAATTTGGGTGAAAACTCGCTAGCTGGTAAAGCCCTTCGTAGCCTTCTCGTGCAATAAGTGCGTTTAATTCGGCAAGACAATCCAGGTAGTCGTAAAAGTCTTCCAGCCCTTGCTCGACGATGATCACACTTGTTTCCAGCTTTTCAGCGGGGGTATCTTCCAGAAGCTGAATCTCGCTAAGTAGGGTGGCGGTAAGCGCTCTCAGCGTTGAATCATGGCAGAGGCTAAGCCTAACCCGGCCGTTCTGATAGGGTTGCCTGGCAAATGGGCAAAACTTTAAACCTATCACAACATCCTCTAACCACTTGCGGGTTTCCGATTC
>JBFJVR010000317.1:0-3948 GCA_041624095.1 Oleiphilaceae bacterium | reverse complement strand
GATCACAGAATGATTGACGGCAAAGAGGCGGTTCAATTCCTGGTGACGATTAAGGATCTGATCGAAGATCCAGCCAGAATCCTTCTCGAAATATAACCCGTTTATCTGGAGCAAAAGAATCAATGTCAAACAAATATGATGTAATCGTTATAGGCGCCGGCCCTGCGGGATATGTTGCGGCAATTCGCTGTGGCCAGCTAGGCCTCAAAACAGCGTGTGTCGAAAAGTGGACTAACGAGACGGGTAAGCAAATACTTGGTGGAACCTGCTTGAACGTGGGTTGTATCCCATCAAAAGCCTTGTTGGAGTCCTCACATAAGTTCGAAGAGGCAAAACACGACTTCGACCTGCACGGGATCGAACTGGACGACCTCAAAATAGACGTCGCTAAGATGATGGAGCGTAAAAACACCATCGTCAAAAATCTCACTGGTGGTATTGCGTCCTTGTTTAAGGCTAATGGTGTGACATCCATTCAGGGGACGGGCAAGTTACTCGCTGGTAAGCAAGTCGAAGTAACCGACAGCAAAGACAAAACGAGCATCTACGAAGCGGATAATATTATTCTCGCGACCGGTTCCAAGCCGGTAGAAATCCCTCCTGCTCCTCTAACGGATGGTTATATTGTAGATTCGACTGGCGCGCTGGAGTTCGATGAAGTACCAAAACGCCTCGGTGTGATCGGTGCGGGCGTGATTGGCCTAGAGTTGGGTAGCGTATGGGCGCGACTGGGTTCCGAAGTCACTGTACTTGAAGCGCAAGACACATTTTTGAGTATCGTAGATCAACAGATCGCAAAAGAGGCGCTCAAACAGTTTAAAAAGCAAGGCCTCAATATCAACTTAAAGGCCATGGTTACAGGCACCGAAGTAAAACGCGGACTAGTGACCGTAAACTACACAGATTCTAAAGGCGCTCAGGAGTTGAAAGTCGACAAGCTGATCGTAGGTGTTGGCCGATCGCCTGTGACCGAAGGCTTGTTATCACCTGATTGCGGAGTCAACCTCGATGAGCGGGGCTTCATCTTCGTTGATGACTATTGTCAGACCGACGTGCCCGGTATTTACGCTGTCGGTGATGTGGTACGTGGGCCGATGTTGGCACACAAAGGTTCTGAAGAAGGCGTGATGGTTGCAGAGCGCATCGCTGGCCAAAAGACCCAAGTGAACTACGATATCATTCCAGGTGTGATCTATACCGCGCCTGAAATCGCATGGGCAGGGCAAACCGAAGAACAGCTTAAAGCTGATGGCGTTGATTACAATGTAGGTGTGTGTCCCTTTGCGGCGAGTGGCCGCGCAATGGCCGCTAATGCGACAGCCGGCATGGTTAAGGTGTTGGCAGATGCGAAAACCGATCGCGTACTTGGTGTGCATGTTATCGGGCCAAGTGCCTCTGAGCTTATAGCTCAAGCCGTAATCGCTATGGAGTTTGGTTCCAGTGCAGAAGATCTGGGCTTAACGATGTTTGCTCACCCAACCTTATCTGAAACCATGCACGAAGCTGCCTTGGCAGTGGGAGGGCATGCGATTCATATCGCAAATAAAAAGAAACGCAAATAAGGTCACCGAGGCCAAATTTGCGTTAGAAAAAGCACAACACGGGAAAGACCCAGGGACGTCAGCGCGCTTCGATAGCGCGCAAAACGCACAACAGGGAAGTAGTCGATTAAAAACTAAAAATTGCTCATTGATTAATCGCTACATAGACGCGCTAATCAGTGTAAAGGCAAATTGAACCGTAGCGTTTCAGGCTCCAGATTAGTCTGCGCTATCCGTGCTGAGTAATGTTGGCATTAATCAATTAACTGAACGGAATATATTATGAACTTACATGAGTATCAGGCAAAACAGCTTTTTGCCGAATACGGACTTCCTGTTTCGACAGGATATGCATGTGATACGGCAGAAGAAGCCGCCGCCGCTGCCGATAAGATCGGTGGTAGTAAATGGGTAGTCAAAGCACAGGTTCACGCTGGCGGAAGAGGAAAAGCAGGCGGCGTTAAGCTGGTAAGCTCGAAAGAGGAAATCAAGGCATTTGCTGAGCAATGGCTTGGCAAGAATCTGGTGACTTATCAGACCGATGAGAACGGCCAGCCGGTGAGTAAAATACTGGTTGAATCTTGCACCGACATTGCTCAAGAGCTTTATCTGGGCGCAGTTGTAGATCGTGGCACACGTCGCGTCGTATTTATGGCTTCAACGGAAGGCGGTGTCGAAATCGAAACCGTTGCAGAAGAAACGCCAGAGAAGATTCTAAAAGCGGAGATCGACCCTTTGGTGGGGGCGCAGCCTTATCAGGGAAGAGACCTTGCCTTTCAGTTAGGCCTGAATGCCTCTCAGGTAAAACAATTTACCAAGCTGTTTTTAGGTTTGTCTCAGTTGTTCCACGATTACGACTTGGCCTTGCTAGAAATCAACCCCTTGGTGATTACTGATGAAGGCAACCTGCATTGCCTCGACGGTAAAATAAACATTGACAGTAACGCGATGTATCGTCAGCCCAAATTGCGCGAGATGCACGACCCGTCACAAGAAGACGCGCGTGAAGCACAAGCTGCTGAATGGGAACTCAACTATGTTGCGCTTGATGGCAATATTGGTTGTATGGTTAATGGCGCAGGGCTGGCAATGGGCACCATGGATATCGTCAAATTACATGGTGGTGCACCGGCTAACTTCCTCGATGTGGGCGGTGGCGCAACTAAAGAGCGCGTAAGCGAAGCGTTTAAAATAATTCTGTCTGACGACAACGTTAAAGCCGTGCTGGTAAATATTTTCGGTGGCATCGTACGCTGTGACTTGATTGCAGAAGGTATTATCGGTGCAGTGAAAGAAGTTGGCGTGAAGATACCGGTCGTTGTGCGACTCGAAGGTAATAATGCCGAACTCGGTGCCAAGACACTAGCAGATAGCGGATTAGATATAATTGCGGCAACCAGCCTGACCAATGCGGCAGAATCTGTGGTTAAAGCAGCTGGAGGCCAAGCATAATGAGCATATTAATTAATAAAGCAACCAAAGTAATTTGTCAGGGTTTTACCGGATCTCAGGGTACCTTCCACTCCGAACAAGCGATTGAATACGGCACTAACATGGTAGGCGGCGTCACGCCAGGCAAGGGTGGTCAAACTCACCTTGGCTTACCGGTATTCAATACGGTGCGCGAAGCAGTAGAGCAGACAGGTGCTGAAGCCTCTGTTATTTATGTGCCCGCGCCATTCTGTAAAGACTCTATCCTCGAAGCTGCAAACGGCGGTATCAAGTTGATAGTGTGTATTACCGAAGGTATTCCTACTTTGGATATGCTCGATGCGAAAATTAAATGTGATCAGTTGGGTGTTCGCCTGATCGGTCCTAACTGCCCAGGTGTGATTACCCCGGGCGAAAGTAAAATCGGTATTATGCCTGGCCATATCCACTTGCCGGGTAAAGTCGGCATCGTTTCGCGTTCGGGAACACTCACCTATGAAGCGGTTAAACAAACGACTGACTACGGCTTTGGCCAATCAACCTGTGTAGGTATTGGTGGCGACCCTATTCCCGGTTCAAACTTTATCGATATTCTCGAGATGTTTGAGAATGACCCGCAAACCGAGGCAATTGTTATGATTGGTGAAATTGGTGGTACGGCAGAAGAAGAAGCGGCCGAATACATCAAGTCCAATGTGAGCAAACCTGTTGTGTCTTATATCGCGGGTGTCACAGCACCTCCGGGTAAGCGTATGGGCCACGCAGGTGCGATTATCGCCGGTGGGAAGGGCACAGCAGCCGATAAATTTGCTGCGCTTGAAGCAGCAGGTGTCACGACGGTGAAAAGCCTCGCGGATATCGGTAAAGCGCTAAAAGAGAAAACAGGCTGGTAACAGCTGCTTAGGTAAAAGCAAAAAGGAGGCAATATGCCTCCTTTTTTGTTCCCCGTGCTGTACACGTCTCAGTTCGTCTACCG
>JBFJVR010000316.1:0-3951 GCA_041624095.1 Oleiphilaceae bacterium | reverse complement strand
CTCCCCAGCATTATTAACGACAGGCAATACCAACGGCTGCAAAGCTACCTAAAAGACGCTGAAGCCAAAGGCGCGACAGTCATCGCCTGTAATCATTCAGACGAAGATATGACCACTGGCACGCGAAAAATGCCGATCTATCTGGTGCTTGGCGCCACTGAAGAAATGCTGGTCATGCAGGACGAAATCTTTGGCCCTATCCTGCCAATCGTTGCAACCAAATCGCTCAATGACGCACTGGACTTTGTTAATAGTCGCCCCTCACCGCTCGCGCTGTATTACTTCGGGCTGGACAAAGCCGAGCAGCAGCATGTGCTTGACCAGGTAAGAGCAGGTGGCGTCTGTATTAACGACACACTGTCGCATTTTGCACAGGAAGACCTGCACTTCGGCGGCGTAGGCGAGTCGGGTATGGGTGCATATCATGGCGAACAAGGATTTTTGACCTTTTCCCACGCCAAATCAGTATTTATCAAAAGCCGCTTTAACAGCACCAAGTATGCATACCCTCCATACGGTGGCGCGATTCACAAAATGATTTTCTCAATCTTTTTGCGCTAGTTCCGGCTTGCGAGCAGCTGCATAATAATTAAATGCCATGCGAGAACAGCAATTTTCTGCTGTTCTCTTCGACATGCTATAAACGAACTCTGCACCCTGACGGGAGACCCACATGAAAAAAAAGGTGCCAGACAGCAACGCCTCGCTAACACGCCGCCAATTGATTCGTACGGGCTTTATCGGTTCTGCCATACTCAGCGGCGCAAGCGCAACAGCAGTGCTTAGCGGCTGCGCTAGTAAACCTGAGCAATATTCTCTCGGACATGGCAAAAACAGCGTCTATCAGTTTTTGAACAAACAGGATGTCGCGTTGGTTGCTGCCTTAGTGCCTGCAATTGTCGGGGATCAATGGCCGGAGCATGAAACTGAACAAAACATGGCGCTAGGCTTAAGTCTGGAACGTACCGACCGCTTTATTTCAAGAATGGGCAGTTACAACCTTGGCGAAGTAAGGAAATTATTCGACTTACTTAACCAACGGCTAATGCGTGGCTTAACAACCGGAATCTGGTCACCTTGGGAAAAGACTTCCAATGAAGATGTCGCCACCTTTCTTACTGACTGGAAGCACAGTTCATTCTCTCTGTTTAATGGTGCGTATAATGCGCTCACCGATATTATAGGTTTTGCCTGGTACAGCTCACCTGCGAATACCGCTCATCTGGGTTATGGCGGCCCCCCCGCCTACCTTATCGACTCATTACCACAATTCAAACAGAACCTGGCCACGAGGCCTGAACACCATTCTGCAGGAGAAGCCTGAGCATGCGCGACATTATTGCCGACGGACTGTCACGGGGCTGGCATGTCAGCAGTGCTCACACGCTGGCTGATAAAACCACGCTTGAAGCAGATGTTGTAATCATCGGCACCGGGGCCGGTGGTGCAACCAGCGCCGAAATTCTCAGCAAAGCAGGGCTGAAGGTGCTGATGATTGAGGAGGGCAAGCTTCGCTACCAGAAAGACTTCAAAATGGACGAACTCGAAGCCTTTTCTACCTTGTATCAGGAAGGCACCGCGCGTAAAACTGCTGACGGAGCGATTGCAATCTATCAGGGGCGTTCAGTCGGTGGTTCAACCACGGTTAACTGGACCTCAACCTTCCGTACACCCGACAACACACTCAAGCACTGGCAAAACGAGCATGGCGTAGCGGGCTGCTCGCCTGAAGATATGGCCCCTTGGTTTGCTGACCGCGAACGTGCTCTAAATATGGAAAAATGGCTGGTTCCACCCAATGCCAATAATTCCGTATTGAAACAAGGCTGCGACGCACTGGGCTGGTCGTCCGAAATCATGATTCGTAATGTCAAAGGCTGCTGGAACCTTGGTTATTGTGGCTTCGGCTGCCCCGTCAATGCAAAACAGTCCATGCTGGTAACCTCGATACCGCAAGCCCTCGAAAACAACGCTCACCTGCTCAGCTGCGCCAGAGTGGAGCGATTTCATTTTAAGGGTGACCAGATTCATGAACTTGAGTGCAGCGCATTGGATGCCGAAGCCAACTTCAGCAGCGGTAAAAAAATCCGCGTACGTGCACGCCACTTTGTGCTATCAGCCGGCTCTATTGGCAGCCCGGCTGTGTTACTGCGTTCTGCAGCACCCGACCCTTACGACACTCTGGGTGCGCGCACATTTCTGCACCCGGTCAACTCCTGTACTGCAACCATGCCAGAACCAGTAAGATGGTTCGAGGGCGCGCCGCAAAGCGTGTATTCCGACGAGTTTGTCTGGAAGAAGGGCATCAGCGGCGAAGCGGGCTTCAAGCTGGAAGTTGCACCGGTATTTCCTGGCGGGCTTGCCGCACAGGAAACCCTGTTCGGCAGGCCCTTAGCTGATCGCATGGCAAACCTCAGCCATACCAACTCGATGATCGCCTTGGTGCGAGATGGTTTTCATGAAGAGTCTCCCGGTGGCAGGGTAAAACTACGTGATGATCTCAGCCCGGTGCTGGACTACCCGATTTCTGACTATCTTTGGCGAGGACTAAAAGACGCCTACCTGCGAATGAGCGAAATCCAGTTTGCCGCAGGCGCAAAAAGCGTAACGGCTGTTCATCAGGATGCCAAACCTATGACATCCTGGCGAGAAGCAAAACAGCACATCGCAGCCTTACCAATGAAGCCCTTGCGAGCGGCAATATTTTCGGCGCATGTCATGGGCGGTTGCAGCATGGGTGAAAATCCGAAAAACTCAGTGGTAAATAGCCATGGTGAGCATCATCAGATTGCTAACCTGAATGTCATTGATGGCTCCTGCTTCCCGACCAGCATCGGTGCCAACCCGCAACTATCGATTTATGGTCTTGCCGCCAAGCATGCCACCCGCCTGGCAGAGCGCTTGAGTTCCTAAACTTGATGGGAACGAAAAAATGGGGACGGAGGCAGACTTATAAGCCCGTGCTGTGCGGGCTGCAATCTTTTTATGAGGGACGGAGGCGTGTATTTTTGGGCTCCGGGCTTCTTCCCCATACATTTGCACTGCCTATTCAATTTGCTTACTATGCGCCCCTGTCCGTCTCGGTAGCGAGACTCTCCGCTAATAAACGCGAGGCATCACACTGCGCATGACCCAAAGTACCCCAAACATCGTCGTTTACCCCGGTACATTTGACCCGATTACCAACGGTCACACCAATCTGGTGGAACGCGCGGCCAAACTGTTCGACCACATTATTATTGCTGTGGCCGCCAGCCCTAAAAAGCGCCCATTGTTTCCTATTGAACAGCGTGTGGCTCTGGCACAAGAAGTCCTGTCGCACTTGGACAACGTGGAAGTCATCGGCTTTGATAACCTACTCGCAGAGTTCGTAGCCGAGCATAATGGCACGATTATCCTGCGTGGTTTACGCGCTGTTTCAGACTTCGAATATGAATTCCAGCTAGCCGATATGAATCGCCGGTTGGTACCGCAGGCTGAAAGTATTTTCCTCACTCCTGATAATCACTTATCTTATATTTCATCTACATTGATCCGCGAAATAGCGTCACTGGGAGGCAAGGTCAGCGAATTTGTTAGCCCAGCCGTAGACACAGCACTGAAGACCCACTTCGCGTCTTTAGACGCTTAGCCCACACCGCCGTAGAATAGAGGTACGATTTATGGCTCTGTTAATTACTGATGACTGCATTAACTGTGATGTGTGCGAACCAGAGTGCCCTAACGAGGCTATTTCTCCGGGTGAAGAAATCTATGTCATTGACCCGGCGAAATGCACCGAATGTGTCGGCCATTATGACGAACCCCAGTGCCAGCAGGTCTGTCCGGTAGACTGCATCCCGCTTGACCCCGCCCACAATGAAAGCCAAGAACAATTGATGGCGAAATACATCAAACTTACGCAAATTGCCTGATTTTGGTGCGCGGGTTATGTTTTTCTTGAAGTAATTG
>JBFJVR010000315.1:0-3961 GCA_041624095.1 Oleiphilaceae bacterium | reverse complement strand
CAGGCTAAGCCACCCAAGGCGGCTAGGCCAAGCCCGCCACCAATTAATCTGCGTCGTGTTGTTTTGAATCCCATGCGTTAGCCTGCCTGTTATACGAGCCCGAAAATACGCTCAAGATATGCATTTAAAAACTTTCCGTTTGGATCGTACTCTTTGCGCACGTCCAGAAAATTTTGCCATTGTGGGTAGCTGTCACGTAGTTGGGCTGCACTAAAGGTGTTTATTTTGCCCCAGTGTGGTCGCCCGCTAAATGATTGTAAGATTGGCTCAACCGCCCGGTAAAGGGGTTTGTAGTCTTCCTCGAAGTAGCGGTGAACCGCGATTGAAACGGTATCCCGCTGGTAGAACGGGCTTAGCCAGGCTTCTTCTGCTTTTACAAAACGACATTCTATAGGGAAGAAGACTTCAGGAAAGTTCTTCTCGATCACGCTTCTAATCTCAGCCAAGGCCTGCATGCCGACGTCGGCGGGAAGGTGGTACTCCATCTCATTGAAGCGCACATTGCGTTCGGTTGCGTAAATGGCATAGGAGTGATCGATATTGACTGAGGGTTTGATTGTCTTCATGTAACTCTTCAGGATCAACTCTCGCAATGTATCAGACCAAGACAAGTAATCACGTGCGGCCTTGAGGTCCATAATTCCACTGTTGCCATCTAGCTCATGGGTATTCGAGATCGGTTCATCGCTGATGTTGAGATAGTCACCCAACGTCATGCCAGTAAATGGGAAGTAATAAAACTCGAAGTTGCGGTTTTGCCGTGCCAGCTCAGGTGCCTGTGTAATGGCATCTTCAAAGGCTAGCCATTTAGCTTCACGTTTTAATTTGAAGGGGCGTGTGTTTTTCATGGTGATTGCAGTCACAATGCCTGTTGCCCCCAAACCAACCTGCGAAGCCCTGAACAATTCGCTATTCCGCTCAAGAGTACAGTAGCGGCGTTCGCCATCGGCGGTGACAATTTCCAAGCCTTCGACATAGCTCGACAAACTGCCTAACTCCGCGCCCGTTCCATGCGTCGCAGTGGCGATTGCGCCAGCTAGCGTTTGCTGGTCGATGTCGGGCATGTTGATCAAAGCCTGATTCTGGGCATTCAGCACAGGGCCCAGCTCACTCAAAATGGTACCGCCATACACCGTCGCGGTTTGCGACGCTTCTTGGCTGTCGATCAGGCCAGACAAACGCCGGATCGACAACAGGGTCTCGTCGGTGGGTACCAATGGCGAAAACGAATGCCCCGCACCAACGGCACGTATTCGACCGCTTGTCGAACTCACTAATTCTTGAAGCTCCCCGATAGTCGCGGGTGACTTTCGCGCCGCGGGTAAGCATTGCAAATTGCCCGACCAGTTCTTCCAGGGGAAGGGCTTGGCAGCTGATGCCGCCGAAAGTTTGCCGGTAAGCGGAACGCTACTCGCAACGGTAGTCGCAATCAAAGATTTAATTAGATTTCGTCGATTCATTTTGTTGTTTGCCAGGCATCAAGACTATTAATAAGAATATTGTTCATGTTTTTGTCGCGCAAGTCCAGCCTCACGGTTCAGATATTTGAATTCACTGCCTACAGGTGCCGCACAGGCAGCCTGGAAATGCATCACTGCCAAACTAGGGGCGCTTGTTTTTTACCTTAAATGAAATATAAGATAAGCCCAACAACAGGGATTAAAGACTATGGATAAGTTTGATCGTATACAACAACTGCACCGCATTTTCAGTTCTCGCCGTACACCCATCTCACAAACCGCTCTTGCAGACCAGCTAGAATGCAGCGAAAAAACGGTTTACCGGGCCATTAATACGCTGCGCGATCACACGTTGGCCCCTCTCAGTTACGACGAAGTTCAGCGCGGCTGGTATTACGACTTAAAGGGTGGTGATAAATTCGAACTTCCCGGTCTTTGGCTTACAGCAGCCGAAATTCAAGGCCTTGCTACAGTAATGGCAATGTCCAAGAATATGGATCTCTCGCTCTTCGATGCCGAGACCGACGTCATTATGGAAAGCGTAGAGAACCTGCTCCGTTCCCGTAAAGTCGAACCCGAACTGTTCGCCGAAAAAGTCCGTTTCCTTCCTCGTAATCGCTTACCGAACGCCGCGCGCACTTTCCAAAAAATAGCAGAAGCCTTGCTCAAAGACCGGCAGCTGCATCTTCAATATAGTGACTATTTCGGCAAGCAAACCGAGCGCGCAGTGTCTCCCTTAAAATTGGTGCAGTATCAAGACAATTGGTATCTGGATGCATGGTGTCACCTGCGCGACGAACTACGGCAATTTATGCTCGCGCGTGTCGACAAGGCCGAAGTGTTAGATAAGGCGTCGCAAAACATCTCACCAGAGCAGCAGCAAGCTTTTTACGCCAGCAGCTACGGTATTTTTGCCGGTAAACCGAAACACATCGCCAAGCTTAAGTTCACCGGTGCCGCCGCACGCGAAGCGGCAAGTTACCAATGGCATACTAACCAAGACGACGAATGGCAAGGCAAAGACTACCTGTTAAGTATTCCCTACAACGACGACCGAGAACTCATCAGAACCCTGCTCGGCTTTGGTGACCAACTCACTGTTTTAGGCCCTAGTGCGCTAAAGAAAAAACTACTGACTAAAGCAAAGCAGATCGTTACCAACTACGACCCCAATTGGGGAGGGGGACGGTTTTAATGGGCAGTTTAACTAATAGCCAATCATTCCCGCGAAGCCGGTCACCTATGGCTCTACATGCTCAAACTTCGAAGCGCGTCCAAGTCAAACCGAGGCCTAAAACTACTGGATATACGTCTATGACACGTTTTGTCCGAGTACTTACATACACTAAGCCTTATTGCACAACTAAAGGGACAAGAAAATGCAATTTGGAGATACATTAATTAAATGTTGCACCGAGTGTTCGGGCCTTATTGAGCAACAAACCATTATGTCCGGCAACACCTTTGGTGCAAGGCTATGGACAGACGGGAAAATGGACGCGCCCATGCTACCCCGCACACCAAGTTTGGTGAAATGCCCACACTGCCGCTCAATCATCTGGCTGGGTGAGCAAAGCATAGTGGCCGAAATAGAAGCCCGAAATTCAGCAGACATCGCCCATGGGGCGAAAGGGTATTGGACGCTCAGCGCAGCTGACTACTTCAAATTTATTGCAGAAAACGAGCTAGATCAAACTGACGAGCGCAATGTGCGTATCTACGCATGGTGGGTGGCCAACGACAAACGACGCGGTGCAACCGCAATGTGCGCTTTATCAAATAAAGAACGCGAAAACCTGCAAGCGCTCGAGCCCTTAATGGAGTTAGCGAACGTCTCCGACCGAATTATGGCAGCAGAGATAAAACGGGAGCTAGGGCAGTTCGACGCAGCTACTGAGTTATTAAAGGCCGTGCTAAATGACGAATTGGGGGATACAGTTGCTACGATTTTTGCACTAGCCAAAAAGAAAGACCCCTTTGTGAGGGAGATAGTGATGGAGTCTGAGTCTACTCACTCGGCTTAGGGCCTGCTCAACTAGGTAGCGAAGGCAATAGTAAAGGAGAACATGATTAAATATGGAACAGCTAAGCGACCTGAAAGCGATTTTGCACTCTAAACGCGCCAACATGTACTACCTCGAATACTGCCGGGTAATGCAAAAAGACGGCCGTGTACTCTACCTGACAGAAGCAGAGAAGCAGAACCAGTACTTCAATATACCGATTGCCAATACGACAGTAATATTGCTTGGTACGGGCACATCGGTCACCCAAGCAGCAATGAGGATGCTGGCACAAGCCGGGGTATTGGTTGGTTTTTGCGGTGGCGGTGGCACGCCACTGCTTATGGCAAACGAAGTCGAATGGATGACACCCCAAAGCGAATATCGACCTACCGAATATTTGCAGGGCTGGCTAGGATTTTGGTTCGATGCGGATAAACGCTTTGCCGCGGGCATAAAGATACAGCACTTGCGTATAAGCTACCTTGAAAGGGTTTG
>JBFJVR010000314.1:0-3966 GCA_041624095.1 Oleiphilaceae bacterium | reverse complement strand
TTCTCCGGCATAGAGAACTTGCGCACTGTAACCTTTTGGGCGCGTGTCTGTAGTCATGATCCCTTCCGCAGCAGCAGCCCAATTATCCTCGCGCAAGGCCTCGACTGCGGAAGGCAAGCCATTACAAATGGCATCGACAGGCAGGGGCTCACCAATTACACCGGTAGAAAAGGGTAGCACCTGCGTAGCATTGGTGTCGGTCAACTCTGCCAAGCGCTCGCAGCAACGCTGTGCATCCAGCATACCTTGCTCGCCTGTGCCTGCATTGGCATTTCCGGTATTGATCAGTAAGTACCCTGGCGAGCTTTGACTAAAGCTACCCTGCAAATGGCGCCTGCATAGGGTCACTGGAGCGGCACAAAAAACATTCCGCGTGAACACTCCCGCGCAGCGACTGCCCTTTTGCAACTCTATCAGTACAAGGTCTTTACGGCCCTGATATTTAATACCAGCTTCGACGACGCCTAAACGCACTCCCGAAATTGGCTGAAAAGAAGGCAAAGGCGCCGTTCCCACTGCCATGTATTTCACCTCTGCTTGCTGAAATAGCGACTACAACAACCGAAGAGCTAAGGCCCTCCGTATAACTTTTGCTATGCGGTAATTTTACCGTGACATTGCTTATATTTCTTACCTGAACCACATGGACAAGGCTCATTGCGGCCTACTTTTCGACCATCCCGCGTGACCGGCTCCTGTTTTTCAGGAGCAGCGTCTTGCTCGTTGCCTTCCGCATCGATACCCGCTGCAGCGGCATGCTCGGTTTTTGCGCTTCCTAATTGCTGCTCAAGCTCTTCCTTACGACGCCTTTCAACGGCTTCGAGCTCGTCTTTGGTTTGGATCTGAACATGGCTTGTCACTCGCACCACGTCATGTTTCAGGCTTTGCAGCATATTTTGGAATAACTCAAACGACTCGCGCTTGTATTCCTGCTTGGGATTTTTCTGCGCATAACTACGGAGGTGAATACCCTGGCGCAAAAAGTCCATTGCAGCAAGATGCTCCTTCCACAAGGTATCCAGAACATGTAAAAACACCTGTTTCTCGAAACCACGCATGGCGGTTGCACCGGCGGTTTTTTCCTTGGCCTGATAAACCTTCACAATTTCGGCAACGATGCGCTCTCTCAATGGTTCTTCATGGAGATGATCATCCTCATCCAACCATTTTTGCACTGGCAAACTCACGGCAAATTCTTTTTCCAAAGCCTGTTCCAAACCAGCAACATCCCATTGTTCCTCCAGACTTTGCGGGGGAATGTAGCTACTAATCGCTTCATTAACGACTTCTTCACGAATCGCAGCAATCACCTCAGAAATATCTTCGGACTCCATCACCTCATTGCGTTGTTCATAGATCACACGACGCTGATCATTTGCAACATCATCGTATTCCAACAATGACTTACGGATGTCAAAGTTGCGACCCTCTACTTTTCGCTGCGCTTTCTCAATCGCATTGCTGACCATTTTATGTTCAATGGCCTCACCCTTATCCATACCCAGCGCCTGCATGATCCCACGCACTCTATCGGATGCAAACAAGCGCATCAGATTATCTTCGAGAGACAGGAAGAAACGCGTGCTACCGGGGTCACCTTGCCGGCCAGACCGACCCCGAAGCTGGTTATCTATCCGTCTGGACTCGTGGCGCTCGGTACCTAAAATATGCAACCCGCCGGCCTCTTTCACCGCTTGATTCCGTTCAGCCCAGTCTTTCTTGACCTGCTCTATCTTTTCGGGCGACGGATCCTTCAGCGCTTTAATTTCTGTTTCTAGATTGCCTCCGAGTACGATGTCCGTTCCTCGGCCGGCCATGTTCGTCGCGATAGTGACCGTACCAGGCAAACCGGCCTGAGCGATGATCTGCGCTTCCTGAGCATGCTGCTTCGCATTAAGCACACTGTGCTTGATACCGGCTTTCTTCAGCAGGCCAGACAAGTATTCCGAGGCCTCGATAGATGCGGTTCCGACAAGTACAGGACGCTTCTGGGCGATGACCGCTTTGACCTCATCGATAATGGCCTGAAACTTTTCTTCCTGGGTGAGAAACACCAAGTCGTTATGGTCAACTCGCTGGACTTCCTTGTTGGTCGGGATAACCACTACATCCAAACCATAAATCTGATTAAATTCAAACGCTTCGGTATCAGCCGTACCGGTCATACCTGCCAGCTTGTTGTAGATACGGAAGTAATTCTGAAACGTGGTGGAGGCTAGCGTCTGACTTTCAGCTTGAATCGTCACACCTTCTTTTGCCTCTATGGCCTGATGCAGGCCTTCGCCCCAGCGACGACCAGCCATCGTGCGCCCGGTATGTTCGTCAATGATAACGATTTGCTTGTTCTGAACAATGTAGTCAACATCTTTGATATACAGGTGATGTGCCCGTAGTGCGGCATACACGTGATGCAACAAATTGAGGTTGGCGGCGGCGTAGAGGCTATCGCCTTCTTCCAGAATGCCACGCTGAATCAACAAGGACTCCAGGGCAGTGTGGCCCGCCTCGGTCAGCTCGGCATTTTTGGCTTTCTCATCAATGGTAAAATGCCCTTCATCAAGCGGCTTACCATCTTCGCCCACTTCAGCTTTTTTAAGCATCGGCACCAATGCGTTAATTTCTTTGTAGCGCTTGGAGCTGTCTTGGGCTGCCCCGGAAATAACCAGAGGCGTTCTCGCTTCATCGATCAGAATCGAGTCGACCTCATCAACGATGGCAAAATTAAGCCCTCGCTGATATTTGGATTCCAGATTAAAAGCCATGTTGTCGCGCAAATAATCAAAACCGAATTCGTTATTTGTGCCGTAGGTAATATCTGATTCGTATGCGCGTTTTTTCTCTTCGGGTTCCTGACCGCTGTAAACCACGCCCACTTCGAGACCAAGAAAATTGTATAGCGGTTCCATCCATTTTGAGTCACGTTTGGCGAGATAGTCATTCACGGTAACAACGTGAACACCCTTCCCTTCCAGCGCATTGAGATAGACCGGCAGAGTCGCGACCAGCGTTTTACCTTCACCTGTACGCATTTCGGCAATGCGGCCTTCATGCAGAGTCATGCCACCAATCAGCTGAACATCAAAGTGCCGCATCGATAGTACGCGCTTACTAGCTTCCCGTGCTACGGCAAAAGCCTCGGGCAAAATTGCATCCAGCTTTTCGCCATTAGCTACGCGTTTTTTAAACTCATCGGTCTTTGCCTTCAGCGCAGAGTCATCCAGCTGTGACATCTGTTCTTCCATGGCATTGATGCGTGTGACCACCTTGCCCATTCTTTTAAGTTCACGCTTATTCTTACTGCCGAAAATCTTGGTTAACGCTGATGAAAACATATCAATCTTCTATTCGTTCTTGATGGGTGAATTTATTATAAGAGGGACGACCAAAAGTCTAAGCGTCAGGAACTTAACGATAGTCTAACCTTCAACCAATCTCCGAAATCATATTCGTAGAGATGAAAACCCCTAATTCTACAGTGAATTATAGTGCGGCCGAAAGAGGGATTTACAAGGCAGGTGCAGCTTGCGATGCTGAAAACGTGTTGCAGTGCAAGTTTTAGCGGCTGGCGCGATGAATATATTTTTTGGGATCGATGGTACGCCCGTTCAATAGTACTTCGTAATGAACATGGGGGCCGGTAGAACGACCGGTACTTCCCATAGACGCGATCACCTGCCCTTTTTCCACTACCGACCCAACCGAAGCCAACAGCTCTTTGCAATGTGCATAACGGGTCGAGTATCCGCCACCATGGTTCACTTCGACGAGGTTTCCATAACCATAACGCTCGCCAGCAAATGTGACCACACCTGAAGCTACTGCGATAATATCGCTGTCTTCTTTACCGGCAAAATCGACACCTGCGTGCCACGCCCGCTTCCCACTGAAAGGGTCTGTTCGGTATCCATATGCGGATGACATCCACCCCCAGGTAATGGGTCGCCCCGCGATAAACAGCTCTTTTTG
>JBFJVR010000313.1:0-3968 GCA_041624095.1 Oleiphilaceae bacterium | reverse complement strand
TCGATGGTAACCGTTGCCCCGATGTAAAAGTGCCCGCAGAGGCAGTGGTAAAGGGGGATATGCGGGTGGCATGTATTAGCGCCGCGTCAATTTTAGCCAAGGTCGATCGTGATCGTGAGATGGTCGCCTTAGATGCCGAGTATCCGTTGTACGGCTTTGCCAAGCACAAGGGCTATCCTACCAAAGCGCATCTTCAAGCGATCAAGGAAGCGGGGGTAAATGAGCTGTACCGCAAGTCCTTCGGGCCAGTCGCTAAGCTGCTGGCAGCTCAAGGCTAGTTGTAAGGGTATTGCTCCTCCACGCTGTTCTTTGGAAGAATAATAGACTGCTGTTTTGCCATTACCGGGAAGAGCGGTATAGCGCTTATTGACCTCTTGTTCATACTTTCCGCTTCAGCTCAGACTTCTAGCTTATAGCTTCTAGCTTCTAGCTTCGGGCTTTCCACACTTCCCATCCCGTGACCCTGTTCACCAAAAAAATGTCTATCATTTCACGCATTTTCACATTGTCAGAAAACTGACGCATAAACGGCGTCAAATATGAACTATATCCGTCTATTGTTCAATTTACATACTAGAATTCAATCAACTTTCAAAGATAGAAGCGACGGGTTTTACCATGATTAACATTTCAGGCAGCTATACCAACAGTGTTAAAGCGTTATTGCTGACAGGGATGAGTGTTCTTTTAATCGCGTGTGGTGCGGGTGGCGGTGCAGTAGATGGTGAGTCAGCCGCTGCCTCGACCACCATCGAGGGGAGCGCGATCAAAGGCGTAATCGAAAATGGTGTGGTTAGGGCGTTTGTTGCGGAAGATAATTTTGGTGTGATGGAGTTGCCAGCTCAAGCCTCAGCTTCTTCACGTACGTTGGCAGACGGAAGCTATTCGTTGACGCTGAATGGTGACTTTAGTGATGCAACAGTGGTCGTCGAAATTACGGCAGATGAGCTGACGCGAATGACTTGTGATGTGCCAGAAGGTTGCGGGCTTGATGCTCAGGGCGATGCCATCGACTTTGGTGACAAATTTGCGTTGGCTGACGACTTTTCATTGCGGGGTGTAGTAACAGGCGTCGCCTCTGGTCGTGTGTTCAGCGCACATTTGAGCCCCTTAAGCCACATGGCGGTGGCTTATGCGAACGCCAATATTGAAGGGCTTTCTGCTTCAAGTATTGCTCAGGCCTTTGCGCATATTGAAGACCTGATGGATCTGGATTCGGGCGCGCTGACTTTGGCACCTGCCGATATCACCAAGCTTGATACGCAGTCTAACTTAAGTAAAACAGAAATTGAGCTAGGTGTTATTTCAGCTGCGTTCTTGAGTCTGGTGAATACGCCTGATTGGGATAGTGTTGAAGAAGTCTTGGCTCATATCGATGACAAAATGTCTAATGCCGGTCAATTGGCCAGTGTGAATATGGGGGCGCTGCGCGATGTCACGCTGGATGATCTGTTCTATAACGCGACCGACATTGTGAACGATATTGTCGCTGCTGAGCCAGACTCTGCCTACGGTGATGAGCTGGCAGAGGTTTCGGCTGAGACCAGTGTCTCTTATGAAGAAGTTGCCCAAGCAGAACAAACAGTTGATCCGGTTGTAATTGTATCTCAGCCACAGTCAGTTGAAGTGAGCGAGGGTGAGGGTATTACGTTATCGATCGCAGCAAATGGTGGTGGCACTTTGAGCTTTCAGTGGAGACTGAACGGGCAGAACGTTTCAGGTGCCAATGCTAGTGCTCTGGTTATCAGTGCGGCCGATTTAAATGATGCCGGTTTATATGATGTGCTGGTGAGCAATAGTGTCGGTACAGTGGTTTCATCCAGTGCTGTAGTTGCAGTGAACGAAGTCGTGCCAAGTATACAGCCTGCACAAATCGTGGCGCAGCCACAGTCAGTTGAGATTGAGGAAGGTCAGCAATTTTCTTTCTCGGTAGCGGCAACGGGTGACGCGTTGACCTATCAGTGGAGAAAAGACGGCAATGCAATTTCGGGGGCGACAGGTGCGAGCTTAACAATTGCTGCCGCAGAGTTAGGTGATGGCGGTTCTTACGATGTGTTGGTTGCTAATAGCGCGGGTAGCGTGACTTCAAATGCCGCAGAGCTTACGGTTAACGCGGCTCAGGCAGTTCTGGCGGCAGTTCAGTTAAGCTGGGATATTCCTCTGGAGCGTGAAGATGGCACCGCATTGGAGTTATATGAAATTAACGGTTATGTGATTGCCTATGGCACCAGTTCAGATAACCTGAGCAGCACGCTTAGCGTGAGCGGTGCAACAGAAACAACAGCGACAATTAAGGAGCTCGCGTCAAATACCTATTACTTTGCGATTGCGACGATCGATAGCGATGGCGTTCAGGGTAATTTCTCGTCGGTGATCGAGCAGACCATTTTGTGATTGCTATTTGGTAATTGGAGATTCGTCTCCATGCCTGCTTAAATAAGCCAGTATTTACTGGCTTTTTTTATGCCAGCTATAAAGCGTGATTGAGGAAATGAACCTTGCAAGATACACGTCCTGAAAACTGGCATATATCGATGGTCATTTTGCATTGGCTGACTGCCTTTGGGGTTATTTCCTTATACGCACTGGGCTGGTACATGGTCGATCTCGATTACTATGATGCCTGGTATCAAAGCGCCCCGTATTGGCATAAAGGTTTTGGTCTAAGCTTGTTCGCGCTGGTTTTGCTTCGACTTGTGGTGAGGGTAATTACCCAGTCACCAAGACCATTAGCGGCGCACAAACAATGGGAAAAACACGCAGCCAGTCTGGTTCATATCACTCTATATGTGCTGCTGTTAGTCTGCTTTATAAGTGGTTACCTGATATCAACCGCCGACGGAAGAGGGATAGACGTATTCACGTTGTTCGAAGTTCCCGCGCTGGTGCCCGCAAGTTTTGTTGAGCAGTACGTCGAGAATATGGAAGATTGGGCAGGAGAGGTACACGAATGGTCTACCAATATTTTGTTAGGCATGGCGGCTTTTCATGCCTTAGGAGGCTTAAAGCACCATTTGATTGACAGGGACAGAACCTTGTCGCGTATGTTCACCATTAATCGAAACTCGGAGGAAAGTTAAGGAAAGCCAAGCGAATCAAATTAATATGAAAGTAAAACGATAAAAGCAAATCATCATAAGGGGAGAATCATGACTAAGATTAAATTAATAGCGTGTGCAATGTTGGTAAGCCTGGCCAGTAGTATTCAGGCGGCCGATTATATTATTGATACCAAAGGCGCTCATGCCTTTATTCAGTTCCGTATTCAGCACTTGGGTTATAGTTGGTTATATGGTCGTTTCAACGAGTTTTCGGGTAGCTTTTCCTACGACGAAGCGCAGCCTGCCAAGGCCAAAGTAGCGGTTACTATAAATCCGGCCAGTGTTGACTCGAATCACGCGGAGCGCGATAAGCATCTGCGCAGCGACGACTTTCTGGATGTCGACAAGTTTCCCGAGGCGAGCTTTGTAAGTACACGTGTCGTACCAAAAGAAGAGGGTAAGGCAACCGTTTACGGCAACCTTACTTTGAAAGATGTTACCAAAGAAGTGGCGCTAGATGTCTATCTGGTTGGCATGGGCAAGGACCCATGGGGTGGCGAAAGAGCAGGCTTTCAAGGTAGTACGCGCTTCGCACTGAAAGACTTTAATATTATGAAGGATCTGGGCCCTCTGTCGCAGGAAGTAGAAATGATTCTTTCTATTGAAGGCGTGCGTCAATAGCTAAGGTGCAAGTGAGTCTGGTTAAGGGCAGTTGTTGTGCTTGAACATCGACTTTCGTTAGATGTTGACTGCCCTTTAATTGCAGTAGCTGAGCCGAGACTGTCTAAGGTGTAGAGGTCAGCACTCAATCTTGCCGCTTCAAACTAAGGATTCGGCTAGAGCGCACAAGCTTTATGAGAGACTAAGTCGTATACGCGCCAATTTTAGTCCTATAGGTTCTCGGTAAGCATGTCTGTAAAAAGAGGT
>JBFJVR010000312.1:0-3998 GCA_041624095.1 Oleiphilaceae bacterium | reverse complement strand
GTCGGCAATGCTATTGGCTCTAACATCGCCAACATAGGTTTGGTGCTCGGCATTACCGCGCTGGTGTCTGCCATTCCCTTGAAAGATTCAATACTTAAGGTCGAGTTCCCGATTTTAATTGTCGCCACTTTTCTGGCGACGTGGCTGATCGCAGACGGCCTGCTCGATTTTATCGACGGTCTCGCGCTGTTTACCATTCTCGTTATTTCCCTGGTCGCGCTGGCAAAGCTGCAAAAAACACCGCTGGATGACCTCGAAGAAATTGAAGAAACACGCAGCATATCGCCTAAAAAAGCCTATCTTATGTTAGCCGGCAGTTTGATACTGCTGCTGCTCAGCTCCAAAGCCCTGGTCTGGGGAGCCAGTGGCATCGCCTTGGAATTAGGCGTGAGCGAACTGGTAATTGGCCTCACCATCGTCGCCATCGGCACCAGCTTGCCAGAACTTGCCGCCTCTATCGCTAGTGCGCTGAAAGGTCATCACGACCTTGCACTAGGCAATGTCATCGGCTCTAACCTGTTTAATCTGCTAGCTGTTCTAGCCCTGCCAGCGATGATCAACCCTCCGGCTATCGATAGCGAAATTCTGTATCGCGACTATGGCAGCATGCTGCTTTTAACCCTTGGCCTGGCCGTGATAGCCTACGGAAGTAAAGCCATAAAACATTTTTATCTAGGCAAAATTGTTGGTGTTATCTTATTGGGAAGCTATCTTGCCTATATGGCGGTGCTGTATCAACATTCATTGGGTGGTTAAGTTCGACCCGAAACCAGACAGCTAGCGAAAATATCACATGAGCACTTATATTGAATCAGCCAAACGCACCATCGAAATAGAAAAAGCGGCGATCGCCGAGTTGATGGATCGAGTTGGTGAGGACTTCAGCAGAGCCTGCGAGATTATGAACCAGTGCACCGGACGCATTGTTGTAACCGGCATGGGAAAATCCGGCCATATCGCAAATAAAATTGCCGCAACCCTGGCCAGCACAGGTTCACCGTCTTTTTTCGTACACCCTGGCGAGGCCAGTCATGGCGATTTAGGCATGATTACCGGAGATGACGTAGTACTCGCTATATCCAATTCGGGTAATACCTCAGAAATCGCAACCATTTTGCCGCTGATCAAGCGTATGGGCGCGCCTTTAATCAGCATGACAGGTAACCCCAAGTCGATTCTAGCCACCCAGGCAGACATCAACCTCGACATCAGCATCAAAAAAGAAGCCTGCCCGCTTGGTCTGGCACCTACGACAAGTACCACGGTGACACTGGTAATGGGTGACGCCCTAGCCGTTGCGCTGCTCGAAGCCAAAGGGTTTTCTGAAAAGGACTTTGCCTTCTCTCACCCCGGCGGGAGTCTGGGCCGCAAATTGCTGCTGAAAGTCTCCGACATTATGCATACCGGAGAACGAATCCCCCAAGTTAAAATTGGCACCTCTCTTTCAGCAGGCTTGCTTGAGATTTCGGAAAAAGGCTTGGGACTGACGGCCGTAATCGACGAGCAAAACAAACTCGCGGGCTTATTCACCGATGGCGACCTGCGTCGTGCTTTCGATAACCGTATCGACGTCCTTACGACCACCATCGATGCACTGATGACACGCAACTGCAAAACCATCGGTGCCGACATACTCGCGGCCGAAGCCTTGAACATTATGGAACAAAACAAAATTACCGGGCTGCTAGTCACCAACGATGAACAACAAGTAATCGGCGTAATCCACATGCACGACCTACTTCGCGCAGGAGTCATTTAATGCCTGAGTCATTGCACGCTAAAGCAAAAACCGTGAAGCTACTGGCTTTGGATGTAGACGGGGTTATGACCGATGGTAAGCTTTATTTCAGCGCCCAGGGCGATGAATTAAAAGCCTTCAGCATCCTGGATGGGCACGGCATCAAAATGCTGCTTAACCAGGGCATTGAAGTTGCCATCATTACCGGACGAAACTCCCCGCTGGTGGCCAGACGGGCGCGAGACTTGGGGATCAAACATATTATTCAGGGCCGCGAAGATAAACAAGTTGCTTTGACCGCACTTTGCGAAGAACTAAACATAGCGCTTGAGCATGCCGCCTACATTGGCGACGACCTACCAGACCTTGGCGCAATAGTCAGTGCGGGCTTGGGCATCTGCGTCCCCAACGCGCATTTCTTTGTGGCCAAGCATGCCGACCACTGCACCAAAGCAAAAGGCGGAGAAGGGGCAGTCAGAGAAGTTTGCGACCTGATCCTGTCATCAAAAGGGCTACTTGATGCCCTGCTTGAAAGTTATCTTCCCGGATAAGCATGAAGAACAAACCCTTACTGAACCTCAGCCTGCTGTTTGTGCTCATTGTCATCGCCCTGCTGTTCATTGACCACGAAGACGATTCGGCTACCAAGCCAGTGAGCGACGACACCTCGGGCGAAAGGCCCGCCTCCTATGTGATCAATGGCGATATAAAAAGCTTTGGCGAAGACGGGCAACTTGCGTTTAGTTTACAAAGCAAGGCTGCCTACTATTTTTTGAGCGACGAACGCATCGAAATTAACAGCCCTCAACTATCCATTAACCCAAACCAGAGCGGCCACGTCACAGTCAATGCAAGCCAGGGCTTGTATCTGCCGAAACAGGCCATGCTGGATCTGACAGGCCAGGTGACGCTGGTGCGTGAAGACAAGCAAGCTGACCTGAAAATCAGCACAGAAAGCCTGCGCATTGACCAGCACGCCGACTTTATCTCTACCGACCAAGCCGTTACTATTGAGCAAGCTGATAACCAGCTGCGAGCCATTGGCTTACAGGCCTGGCTCAAACAAAAACGGATTGAGCTGCTATCTAATGTTCGGGGACACTATGTGTTTGCACCATAATTTTTTAGCCTTGTCGTTAGTCAAACATGGCGCTTGGGTAATAGAAACTATTCGCACCTGCCGAATGTATTCATGCCGACCACTGCTATGCTTGCTGATTGCAGCCACGGGACTTTCCGTTTCATCTGGAGCGCATGCGATCGACCCGGACAGCCGCCTACCCATCGAAATCGAATCGGACAAAGCCGTACTTGATGATGCCAAGGGATTATCGGTCTACAGTGGCAACGTCATTATCTCGCAGGGCGAAACCAAACTCGAAGCGGACGTCATTTCGGTCCAAGCTATAGAGCGACGCATCGTATCCATCGAAGCCGCAGGCACTCCGGCTCATTTTGTTCAACGTCCTCAACCCGACAGCGAGCTGACACATGGCTATGCAAAGGAAATCGAGTATCTCGCCAAGGATGCCGTGCTGATGTTTCGCGGTGACGCACGTCTGGTGCAAAACGACAATTCCTTTTCAGGAAACGAAATCGAGTATGACATCGTTCGCAAGGCAATCAGAGCGAAAGGCGATGAACAAGTGGGTTCAAGGGTTAAGATCCAATATCACCCCAGCCCGTCTCCCCAAGCAGAAAGCGAGGTACTTAACAGTGCCGGACCTGCTGAGCAAGCTCCAGTGGAACCTCAACCCTGAAGATGAAGACATTACGCGCGTTAAATCTGGCAAAGAGCTATAAAAAACGACAGGTCGTTATCGACGTATCGCTGTCTATCGACAGCGGGCAAGTCGTTGGCCTGCTGGGCCCAAACGGAGCTGGTAAAACCACCTGTTTTTATATGATTGTTGGCTTGGTAAAGCACGACAAAGGCCGCATTCTTCTTGATGACACAGACCTTAGTCAGGTGCCCATGCATGGCAGAGCTAAACAGGGAATCGGTTATTTACCTCAGGAAGCCTCAATATTCCGCAAACTCAGCGTGAAGGACAACCTCCTTGGCGTTCTGGAAATACGCAAAGATTTGAGCAAGGCGCAACGCAACCAGCATATGGAACAATTACTCGAAGAGTTCCATATAACCCATATACGCGATAGCCTCGGAATGGCACTTTCCGGTGGCGAGCGGAGGCGCGTCGAGATTGCGCGCGCCCTTGCAATGGAGCCGCATTTTATTTTGCTCGACGAGCCCTTTGCG
>JBFJVR010000311.1:0-4020 GCA_041624095.1 Oleiphilaceae bacterium | reverse complement strand
CCAAAGCGCTTCCTTTAGAAACAGATACGCTGGCGAGGCAGGAGTTTTAATTCTCACGCCAGTTAGAGTAAGAAACGGAATGAGATACCAGGCCACGTAAAGCGGGGCTTGGCATTAACGCAGCATGGCGCTTTTGGGGAAATCATATGAATTTGGAGATTGCAAAAAATGTATGCTGTTATTGTAAGCGGCGGTAAGCAACACCGGGTCACTGAAGGCGAAGTGTTGAAGCTGGAAAAAATTGAAGTTGAGACGGGGTCATCACTGGAATTTGATCGCGTGTTATTGGTTGCTAATGGTGACGATGTAAAAGTTGGTGAGCCAAATGTTAAAGGCGCAAAAGTGACCGCAGAAGTGGTTGCACATGGCCGTCATGACAAAGTGCGCATTCTGAAGTTCAAGCGTCGTAAGCATCATATGAAGCAAATGGGTCACCGTCAGTGGTACACTGAGGTGAAAATCACAGGAATCAAAGGTTAAGCCTGATTATTCACCGCAGGTGAATATTGGTAGATCAATAGGAGTAGAATAATGGCTCACAAGAAAGCTGGTGGTAGTACCCGTAACGGTCGCGATTCAGAGTCGAAACGCCTTGGTGTCAAGCGCTATGGTGGTCAAGTTGTTCAAGCGGGCAACATTCTGGTTCGTCAGCGTGGTACACGTTTCCACGCAGGTGATAATGTAGGTTGTGGTAAGGATCATACGCTCTTCGCAACAGCGGCAGGCGTGGTTCAGTTCATAACTAAAGGCCCGAAAAACCGCAAGTATATCGAAGTGGTTGCTGCTGAGTAAGACTCTTCAGTCAGGTCAGAAAGGCTCCGCACCGCGGAGCTTTTTTTTTGCAGGTAGAATTGTGTTATTTTTGATTGTGGTAAAAGGCTGGAGCCTTAATGTCGCGGTGCCAGATAACCTGAGGGGAAGTCATGAAGTTCGTAGATGAAGCCACAATTACAGTGGAGGCGGGGAAGGGCGGTAATGGCTGCTTGAGCTTTCGTCGAGAAAAATACATTCCTAAAGGTGGGCCGGATGGCGGTGACGGAGGCGATGGAGGTTCGGTTGTTCTCGAGGCGAACGACTCAATCAATACTCTCATAGATTATCGTTACCAGCGCCAGTACCGAGCGCAGTCAGGTGAAACAGGCCGAGGTAGAAACTGTACCGGCGCGAAAGGTGAAGATGTCGTGCTGCAAGTGCCGGTTGGAACAACGGTGTTTGATCTCGATACAGAAGAGGTGCTGGGTGATTTGACCGAAATTGGTCAGCAGTTGATTGTGGCGCAGGGTGGCTTTCATGGGCTCGGTAATACCCGTTTTAAATCGAGTACCAACCGCGCTCCCCGGCAAACGACCAAGGGGAGTGAGGGTGAGTCTCGCAATCTGCGTCTTGAGCTGAAAGTGCTCGCCGATGTCGGCTTGTTAGGTATGCCAAATGCGGGTAAGTCGACGCTTATTCGGTCGATATCAGCGGCCAAGCCTAAAGTGGCGGATTATCCATTTACCACGCTGGTGCCGAACTTGGGTGTGGTGCGTGTAAAGGCTCACAAGAGTTTTGTCGTGGCGGATATTCCGGGCCTGATCAAAGGTGCTTCGGATGGCGCAGGGTTGGGCATTCGTTTCTTGAAGCATCTGGTGCGTACGCGCCTGTTGCTGCATGTTGTGGATATGGCGCCTTTTGATGGATCGTCTCCTGAGGAGGCGGTGAAAGATATAGCGTCTGAGTTAGAGGGCTTTAGTCCGACATTGGCCTCGCGAGATCGTTGGCTGGTATTAAATAAGTTGGACCTGTTGCCCGAAGATAAACGCGACGCAGCCTGTAAGGCCTTGGTTGATGGCTTGTCGTGGAGCGGCCCCGTTTACAATGTGTCCGCGATAAAGTCAGAAGGTTTGGATGTCCTATGTAGGGATATTATGTTCTGGATAGACGAGAAAGCAGAGGCCGAAGCGAACGAGCCTGAGTTGGCGCAGGCTGAGCTTGAACTCAAAACACAAATGCAAAATGAAGCTCGGGAAAGGCTCGATGAGTACAAACGCAATCAAAAGGCGCGACGTTTGGCTGCAGAAGATGAGCTGGATGATGACGAAGATGATGATGATGACGAAGGCGTCGAAGTTGTTTATACCTCACATTAGCGAAAACGCTGTTAACAGAGTGATTAAATTTCATGGGTGATCATCGCGCTGGTCTGGCTAAGTCCAAAAGATGGGTAGTCAAAATCGGTAGTGCGCTACTAACTGATGACGGAAAAGGCTTGGCACGTGAACTGATCGCTGACTGGGTTGGCCAGTTGGCAGAGTTGCATAAGTCTGGTTTGGAGCTGGTGCTGGTTTCATCGGGTTCGGTTGCAGAGGGGATGGTCCGCTTGGGGCTTGAAACTCGCCCTGAACACTTGCATATGCTGCAGGCTGCAGCTGCTGTGGGTCAGATGGGTTTGGTGCAGGCTTATGAGGAGTGTTTTCAACAACACCAGTTGCACACGGCCCAGGTTCTTTTGACTCATGAAGATCTTTCGGACAGAAAGCGTTACCTGAATGCCCGCAGCACAATTCGAACCATAATCGAACTGGGTGCCATACCGATAATTAACGAGAACGACACCGTGGTTACCGATGAAATTCGCTTCGGGGACAATGATACGCTAGGAGCCTTGGTGGCGAATCTCGTCGAGGCCGACGGTTTGGTAATTTTGACCGATCAGGAAGGGATGTATGATCGCGATCCTCGCCAGTTTCCGGATGCTCGTCTGTTGCTAGAAATGCCAGCAAATGATAGTCGTCTGGATGCGATGGCAGCGGGCGGCTCGGGGGCCTTGGGGCGCGGCGGAATGCTGACAAAAGTGCGCGCAGCGCGCTTGGCGGCCCGTTCTGGGGCTTATACAGTGATTGTTGGCGGGCGGATTCCGCGCGTGCTGCAGCGTGTGCGTACAGGCGAGTCCTTGGGAACGATGCTGCTTGCCGATACCTCACGTCAGCTAGCTCGCAAACAGTGGCTGGCAGGGCATCTTCAGACCAAGGGGAGTTTGGTGCTCGACGCGGGAGCGGTATCGGTGCTAGAAAAAGGTGGTAAGAGTCTGTTGCCTATCGGTGTTGTCGCCTTGAGTGGAGAGTTCAGGCGCGGTGAAATGGTTGCCTGTGTCGACGAGCATGGTCGTGAGTTTGCACGGGGTCTGGTAAATTACGACGCCGAAGATGCGCTGCGTATATTGAAGAAACCGAGCACTGAGATATCTTCGATTTTAGGATATTGTAATGAGCCTGAGTTGATTCATCGCGACAATCTGGTGCTTTTGTAGTTGATTAGGGTGCTTAGGGTGCTTAGGATCGGCGCCTGCGCGTAAAAGCGTGAGCTGTTGCATAGCGATTGAAGTGGGTCAGGGCTTGTATTGTTTAGTTGAATAGTTAGGCTGCTCACGTCTCACGTCTCACGTCTCACGTCTCACGTCTCACGTCTCACGTCTCACGTCTCACGTCTCACTGCACAAAAAAAACCGGCATTAAGCCGGTTTTTTGAGTTCCTGTCGCAAGGTCTTAAGCTTTAAGTGCTTTAATCGATGCGTTCAGTCGGCTCTTGGTTCGGGCAGCTTTGTTTTTCGGGAAGATTCCCTTGTTAACCATGCTGTCGATAATTGGCACAGCTGTCTGGAAAGCTTTTTGGGCTTCATCGTAATTGCTGCTATCAATTTCTGCGCTTACTTTTTTGATGTAAGTGCGAACCATAGATCGTTGGCTTGCGTTGTGCTGGCGGCGTTTCTCTTGCTGACGCGCGCGTTTTTTTGAAGATGGGGAGTTAGCCACCGTAATGCTCCTAATTTCGCGAATTTCTTGGTCGCCTGCTTTTATGGGAGTTGTAAGCTGCTTGATGATCAAACCACTTACAAAGTCTTCCGGTAAAAGCCGACAATAAAAATGACGCGAGACTATGCCGCTTTAATTGCCTGTTGTCAAGTCTGTTTGTTGTTTTCACAATACATAAATTTGCGTTTTCTACTTGATTTATGTGCAACCCGGCAAAGCGCATTGGTAT
>JBFJVR010000310.1:0-4023 GCA_041624095.1 Oleiphilaceae bacterium | reverse complement strand
CTGGCTCTGGCTCTGGCTCTGGCTCTGGCTCTGGAATAATATCAAGATCCAACTCAGGCGCATTTTCAACTACCTGACCGGTTTCCCAAGATACTTCTTCGCCTTTAGCATTGAACACTTTACCGTTCTGGTGATAACGCGCCCCTGCCCGGTTACAGCCCACGATCGTTGTATAAGGTTTAGACTTATCTAACATCACAACCTCGCTTGTTTGGAATGTGTCGCTCATTGATACGCTTATTCATCACAACGCCATCTTTCACGCCTAAAGGCTCATGGTTGTTAATGCCGCTATTACGATCCTTTTCCCACTCATCCCACGAATCAGAACGGGATCTTTCCAATTCTCTTTCGCGCTTATCGTCAAATCTGCCGTACATTTTGATCTCCAATAAAAAAGGGAGCCGAAGCCCCCTTTTCAATTCACAGAAAGGTTTAGAACCAATCGATGATGACTTGCACCGATGCAATGCCCGCAGGCGTACCACCCGTTGGCGAGTTAAACTTCACCTGCACCAATGAATCAGCGCTGATGGTCGTATCACCAATAAAGTTAGTCGCCGTAGCTGGATCAATAGCGCCAGCCGATACGACTGCGCCAGCCGCCGTGGTCAAACAGTCAAGGCCAGCGTAAGCATCAGGATCGGCAACAGTACCCACCTGAACATTGCCAGAGGTAGTAGTTGCTGTAAAAGTTTCCGTCACATCAGTCAACAGAATATCTTTTACTCGGCCACGCTTACCCGCAGGACCACGAATTTCGTTAGTAGCTGCACCCGCACCGAAGTCGTGAGCCGCCCAACTATGGGTAATAGTTGTTGGATTATCGTAAGACATTTATCCCCCCTTACGCTCTGTCGTGGCCTTTCGGCGCTCGTTGTGTTTTTTCGGTTGGCGTGTACATCTTTTTCACATCAATTTTCTGCTTAGATGCCAAGCCTTCACTTGTAGCGCTTTTGCTTGCGCCTTTTTTGTCGCTCATAATCTTCTCCAAACGATCCGCAAAAATTTAAAAGGGGCGATTAAGCCCCTATGATTAAGCTACAGAACCCCACTTGATAATGCGGCTGTGATCAGCTTTGGTATGGCAGATGCCGAAACCCCCGACATAAACCCAGGCCACACCCTTAGAACGGCCATAATCACCTGGCAGCTTGGCTCGCACTTCTTCAGGCACCACAACACCTTCAGTTACCGTGTCAGCACCAAAGAAGTAAGCAGCATCAGACTTGCTATTGGTCCAACCTTCGGACGCCACATTGGTTTGTGTGAAGAAACGAATACCTTCATAGCGACCAATTTCACCCGCAGCAATCTTGGAAAATCCGGCATCAACATAGATGCTGATTGCTTCCAGGTCGTCCTTGAAGTCACGGAAAGTAGTTGGCCGACCCAACGCCATGTAGTTATCACCATCAAACGGCGTAATATTTCGCTCCGCCATCTGATCAGCGATACGCTTGACGTGCTCTTTGGACATACCAATGTTGTTTGTCACCGCGCCAGCCGTGCCATCGGTATTCAATAGAATATCCACAGCATCGGTTGCAGTCGCAGGAGTAACAACCAGCTTGGTTTTGTTAAACTCGGCATGTGCCGCCTTATCCAAGACCTTACAGGCGTCGTTCTTCAGCACTTTTGTAACAACGCGCTCCATAGAGTGTTTAGACAAAAGCTGTGCTTTCGAGGTGTAAGGAACAGAGTTACCGTACTCAGTGATCGTCATACTTTCCTGACGAATCGTGAAGTTGGTTTCTGGCATCGCGTCTTCTTCGTTCAGCGTGCCGCCCTCGGTTACTACGTCTTCATAGACGTTCCAAGAGAAGGTTTCGCCGTTTCCTTTGCCGTGAGCATCTTCGATGTCACAGAAGTTACGGAAACGTGTGTTTGGTTGTAGACTGGTGCGCAAAGTATCGGACAGTTGATCCGAGTACATGTATCCGCCCAATGAATCGACAGACCATAATTGACCGGCCATAATTATTTACTCCTAATTAAATTACAGGCGCGCCTCTCCCTGCTCTCATGTCGTTGAGAACATCAGCACGCGTTTTTGCTTTCGGTTGTGGTTTTCCAGCTTTTCGAGCATTGCTACCGCGCATACCGCCAGTGGCCTTTTTCTTGCGCTCTGTTCGACTAACCTTGTTAGCTCCGATGGTTTCACGCACTTCGTCACCTGCCGCCGTCACCAATTCCATAGGTGATAGGCTTGGGTTTTCTTGCATCAAGCGTGCTGTGATTTGGTCGGCAAGGTTGTACAGGTTTGGGTTACCCGCGATATCCCCGTACTCTTCTTTGAAGAAGTTCTGAGCGGCTTCAACTTGGGCTTGGCGCTCTTTTGCAGCCTTCAATTGCTCTGATTTCTGGTAAACCTCATTGGCTAATTGGTCAGGATCAATCGTTTGGGTAGGCTGTTGCCGCCCGGCATTTTGAATCTGAATCAATAGCTCGTCGGCGCGTTCGTCATCACCATCCAGTAAGGCTTCGTGATACTCTCGCGACATTTTTTTGAGTTCTTCTGAACTCTCCTGATTGCCAACGTCCTGGGCGGATGGTTGGCTAGAAGCTCGCGCTTCTAATTCTGCTTCGCGTTGCTCAATCTCACGAATACGGCGTGAAGCTTCTTGCAGCCTCGCATCTGCCGCTTCTTGCTTTTGAGCAATCGCTAAAACTTGTTCTTCGGTGTATTGTTTTTCTTCACCGTTAATTTTGAGGGTGTATAGCTTGCCTGGCTGTTCGTCTTCAGGATCGTCATCACCTTCAAGCTCGTCCTCTTCCTCTGGCTCATCATCTTCACCACTTGGAAGCTCTGTTGGCTCGGCTTCTTTCTCACCGTTGTACTCTTCGTCAGCTTCAGCCAACTCTTGATTGAGTTGTTCAGCGTGTTCTTTCATCACCGCCATTGGGTCGTCGTCTTCAACACCCTCATCGTCATTTCGACGCTGTGAAATCTCTTTCATTCTGGCTAATCGATCACCGCCAAACTCTGAAACGTCCTCATGGATAGCTTCACCACTCATAATTTGTTACTCCGATACTTTTCTTTAGGCATAAAAAAAGGCCGCGAAATGCGACCTTGTTGGTTAATCTGTTTGGCTAGAAGTCTTCTAAACTGTCTTTCTCTCGTAGCTGATACTCCGCAGCACTTGCCGCCTCAATCACTTCAGTGATCCACGCCATTGCATCCCGCGCCCGTTGCGCTTTCTTGTGCAATGCCGGGCAAGGCTGGTCCTGATTAAGCATGGCAATTAACGACTCTTCAATTTCCTGCTTCGCCACACCTTTTAAATATTTGCCAAGGTCAGTTTGCAGAAATTCTTCAGCCGCACACCCCAACTGGAACTGTGCAAACAGCACCTTGTCATCTTCAAAATACTCAGAATGTGTCTAAACCTTTCTCCAGGTTAGTGGCTTGTAGTGCTTTTTCTGCTTGCTCTATTGAGAGTCGCGTGCCTTCAATTTGTCTGGTAGTCGCCAGTTTCTCGCGCTCTAATCCCAGTTTTTCGTATAGATCCTTTAGCTTCATGTCATGTTGCGCTGCAATCTTAGCCATCTCAATTTCGCGCTTCATTTGCAGCTCTAACTGCCAGCGTTGCGCATCCATACCTAGCCGTTGTTTTTCTAATTCAAGTTTACCCATTGCCACCGGATCAACGGGCGGCTCTTGTGGTGGCATTTCTTCCACTGGTTTGAAGAACCGCTGACCATCACGATAGCCCGACTTGCCGAATATCTCCTTGGCCACTTCATCTTCATCCAGACGTTGCGCCATTCCCGGCAATAAACCTGCTACGCTTTGTAACGCATAGTTGAATCGTTCAAGTTTCTGCTGTGGATTCGTGTTACCAAATCCCACATTGACGTTAATCGTTAGCTCAGATTGCAACAAATCATCTGTTACCTGATCGATACCAAATTTCTGATATAACTCTGCTTTTTCTGCTGCTATAGCTAGTACCGTTTGATCGTCTTCGTAATACTGCTCCATGCGCACAAGCTGTCTAAGCACTGGCTCTAACCATG
>JBFJVR010000309.1:0-4030 GCA_041624095.1 Oleiphilaceae bacterium | reverse complement strand
TGAGGTTGGTACCGTGACCCCACGGCCGCAAGACGGGAACCCAAAGCCTCGGCTATTTCGGGTTAAGGAGAGGCAAGCGATAATTAACCGTATGGGCTTTAATAACCGTGGCGTAGATCATTTGGTCGGAGCAGTCAGGCGGGCCAAATACCAAGGCCCCATTGGCATAAATATAGGCAAAAACCTGGATACCTCGGTGGAGTCGGCAGTCGATGATTACCTGTATGCTTTGCGCAAGGTCTATGCGTGGGCCAGCTACATTACGGTTAACGTGTCTTCGCCAAATACGCCAGGACTAAGGGGCTTACAATTCGGTGACGCTCTTAATCAACTACTTGATGCCATAAAACAGGAGCAGCAAGCGCTCAGTGTTGAACACGGGCGTTATGTTCCAATTGCGATAAAGATTGCCCCGGATATGGAGGACGACGAAATAGTGCAAGTGGCGAAGGCACTTAAAGAGCGAGAGTTTGACGCTGTGATTGCGACCAATACGACCTTGGATAAAACGATGATCGAAGGTTTGCCATTTTCTGAAGAGGCTGGCGGTTTAAGCGGCGCACCGCTGACAAAGAAATCTACGCATGTTATCGAGGTTTTGAATGCTGAGTTATCAGGAAGCCTGCCTATTATTGGCGTAGGTGGCATTATGTCAGGTGAAATGGCTGCGGAAAAGGTAAAAGCAGGTGCCAGCTTAGTACAAGTATATTCTGGGTTTATTTATCAAGGCCCGAAGTTAATTTCCGATAGCGTCAAAGCGATCAAAGCGCTTGGGCCTACCCCCTAGCTTAATCAGCTAGCCCAGTCGGTAATACGGTGAGTCTATAAAAGAAAAGGCCCGTTAAATACGGGCCTCGGGAGAGAGGAGCCTGCGCTGCTCTCAGAAAGTGTTGATGTTTGTTAAGTTGATATGCCGGGGATTTTATGGATTCCGGAAACGCCTGTTAGACCGTCCCAGTTGTCTTCGCGGCCTTCACGCCAACCGTTTAACCAATTTTGCTGTACAGAGTCTGAAGTATTAGGGCAGAGGGATTTGGATTTACCTGAAACACCTGCTTGATAACCTTTCTTAAAAGCACGTTGATCAATATCTCTTTTTTGTCTTCTCATTCTTATCGAACCTCACGATCGTATCGATTGCAAAAGATGTTGTCTGAGGGTTTGCCAGAAAATGTAGTGACAAACCAAAACTGTGCTGCGCTCCTTTAATTGAATAGTTAAAAATATCGGGTTTATCGCGCGGTCGCTGAAACCCAGGTTTCAAACTGACTGCGTCAAGCTTGTGAGAGCCTCACCTCTTTTGTTCTTTAAAGGCCGGACTTTCTCTCAAGCCGGACCTTCAGTTAAGCTAAACTGAGTTAAAAAGTACATGATTTTATTAATCTAATAGCAGTGCGGCTTATATGCCTTAGGCATATAGCCTTATAAGGTCTTGTTTTGTCTGCGCTATCGTGATCGAATGCCGCAGAAATTCGATGTTCTTCTTATGTATTGATTTGGTAAACGATGAAACAGTCCCAGATGCACACCCTCTTTGTCACCTGTCCGAAGGGACTCCAGTACGCGCTTGAGAAAGAGCTGTGCCAGCTCGGTGTAGAAAGCCCTAAACCGACGCCATCAGGTGTTAGCTGCACAGCAGATGCCCGCGTTGTTTACAACACCTTATTGTGGTCGCGGATCGCAAACCGTGTGGTCTTGCAACTGACTGCGCAAAAAGTGAGTTCGGCGGATGAGCTATATGAGCTTGCAAGCTCGGTCGATTGGGGGGAACACTTTTCAGTCGAAGACACCTTTGCGGTCGATTTTTTTTGCAGCAGTAGCTGGGTAAAAAATTCGACCATTTGCGCCCACAGAATCAAGGATGCAATTGTTGACCAGTTTCGGCAAAAGACCGGAATTCGCCCTTCGATAAGCAAAGACAAGCCTGCCATACGAATTTCGGCTCACCTTAGTAAGGGAGCGGTTACCATCGGGATTGATCTCTCGGGCGACAGCCTGCACAAGCGAGGCTATCGCAGTGCCACTGGACGCGCACCAATGAAGGAGAATCTTGCGGCTGGGATTCTTATATTAAGCGGATGGCCTAAGAGCTTCGAGTCGGGTGCCAGCTTTGTCGACCCGATGTGTGGATCGGGAACATTACTGATTGAAGCGGCGCAAATGCTTTGTGATAAAGCCCCTGGCTTGGAGCGAGAGTATTGGGGCTTTTCTGCTTGGAAGCAGCATGACCAGCGTTTGTGGAGCGCCTTGTGTGAAGAGGCGCGTAGCCGATATGCACAGGGGCTCGACGGGCTTAGCACACGGATAGTTGGTTTTGACAGCGACAGCAGGGTAGTCAGCCGAGCGTGGGAGAATATCAGGGAAGCCGGATTTGAAGATCTCATCCATGTTGAAAAACGTGCCCTGGATGACTTTACGCTTTTTGAAAAGATGCATGCCGGGTTGGTATTAACGAACCCACCATATGGCGAACGCCTGGGTGAGATAGAAGAACTGAGCACCTTGTATCGTGACCTTGGCCGGTGTTTTGAGCAGCAGCTGCAAGGCTGGCGAGCGGGCGTCTTCACCGGGAACGCCGACTTGGGTAAAAAGCTGGGTTGGCGGAGTTACAAACAGTATCAGCTGTTCAACGGTGCGATTGAGAGCCAGCTTATTCTTGTTGAGCTGCAGCCAGAGAATCGCTTTAAGAGCGAATGGCGATCCCCGGACGAGCAGATTAGAGACCCGTCGTACTGGCAGGTCGCTCACGAAGAACGGGCTCAGATGCTTCGTAACCGCTTGCTTAAAAATCTCAAAAATATGGGCAAGTGGGCAAAAAAAAGTGGCGTAAGCTGTTACCGCTTGTACGACGCAGATATGCCTGAATTCGCGCTCGCGATAGATATTTATGGTGATGAGCATGCTCAGAACTGGCTACATATTCAAGAGTATGCCGCACCTAAAAGTGTTGACGAAAAAGCCAGCATGGAGAGACTGCGCGAAGCACTCTATGTGATACGCGATTGTCTGGGTGTACCAGAGGAGCGAATGTTCCTGAAGCGACGCGAAGTGCAAAAGGGACGAGCCCAATACGAGAAAGCCTCGGCTGAAGAAAGTGCGACGTTCTGTATTTATGAGAACGGTATTCGTCTAAAGGTAAATTTGAGCGACTATCTCGACACCGGTTTGTTTCTCGACCACCGGCCAATAAGGCGCTGGATGAAAGCGCAGGCCAAAGGAAAGCGTGTGTTAAATCTGTTTTCGTACACGGGAGCGGTAACACTGAGTGCGGCGATGGGGGGAGCGAAGTCTACTACCAGCGTGGATATGTCTCGTACCTATTTGAACTGGGCTAAGGATAACCTTTGCGAGAATAAACTGGATGTGTCCAAGCACGAACTGATTCAATCGGACTGCGTAGAATGGCTAAAGTCAGTTGAAACGACAATGCCCTACGATATTATTTTTCTGGACCCGCCCAGTTTCTCCAACTCAAAGCGTATGCAAGGCGTATTGGATATTCAGCGGGACCATGTAAGTTTACTTATGGAAGGGAGGCGTTTGCTGGCCGAAGATGGCGTCTTGGTGTTTTCCAACAATCTGCGTAAATTCAAGTTGGACCCAGCGTTAGACGCGTCTTTTGAAATCGAAAATATAAGCCCCAAAACAATCGACAAAGACTTCGAGAGAAATACCAAGATACATCATTGTTGGTTGCTTAAACGGCGTTGATTCTGAGGGTAAAGGTTTTCTAGTTTAATCGCGGGGCGTTCGCGAAAAAGGTAAAACGAAACTACGCTTAGAACTCGTAACGCAGTTGCGCGCCCCCTTGATAAACCTTGATATTGGTATCGGTATCTCTCAGCAGGCGTCCATACTCAAAAGCAAGGTACCATTCTTCTGTTACTTTAAAGTCCAGACCCAGCATCCAGCTCGTACTAAAGCTGGTGCCAAACAAATCTTCTTCCATTTGTACTCTGCTCGGCTGCACAATAGGTGTTTTTGATAAGCCTTCTGAAGTTTGAATGATATACGGGGTTTCTCTGCGTGT
>JBFJVR010000308.1:0-4038 GCA_041624095.1 Oleiphilaceae bacterium | reverse complement strand
CGGTTTGGGCTTATTTGGTTTGGCTTGATATCTGCCATGGTGCTCGGCTTGATTGTCGCGGATCAGGTGAACTACCCTTTTCCCAGCTTTGAGCTGGACGAAAAGCAGGCCAAAATCAATATTTACTCGGGTTATCTCTTACCCATTATCGTCATTGGCGGTACGCTTTGGTTCAGTAATAAGTTGCGACATGAGGCAATAAATAATGCCGAGTTGGCTGCTATGGAGGCGACTGAACACCTAGCCAAGTCACAGTCCATGTCGTCCAAGTTAGGCAATATTCTGCATAAGGCTTCGGCGAGTGCAGACACTCTCTTGGGTGCTTCTGACGAGTTGTCATATACGATGAAAGAAATGCTCGGCCAGAGTGACCGAATAAGCAATAGTATTGAGCAGCAGGTTCAATCAACCAAGGTGATGGAGCATACTTTGGATACCATGGTGGGTTCGGTGGACAGTTCGACTCAAATCATGAAGAAAATCAAGGAAGAGGCTGAAAATGCCGAGCAGGATGTCTCTGAAAGTGCAAAGGCAATGGAGGCGGCCATCGAGTATATGGCGCATATCCGGCAGCGGAATGATGAAATCCTGAACGCGATGAATATTATTACGGATATTGCCAATCAGACTAACCTGCTGGCCTTGAATGCTGCTATCGAGGCGGCTAGGGCAGGCGACCAAGGGCGTGGCTTTGCGGTTGTAGCTGATGAAGTAAGAACGCTTTCGATACGCAGTAATGAGTCGGCTCAGAATATTAGAGAAGTACTCGACGCCGCGACCAAAGATATTGAAGATGGTTCTAAGGTAGTCAATGTGTCGGGAGAGCGATTGCAGCGCGCCGTCTCTGCGGTGCTTAATATTGCTGCTCAGATCACCACAGCGAATGATATTGCCATAAACCAGCGCGAGGGTATCTCGGAGGTTGTTGATAAAAGCGAAGAGCTTTCAAGTTTAATTCAGGGCAATGCCTCAGCTGCGCAGGAGCTAATGCAAAGTACCCAGTCTCTCGCGAAGGTGTCCGAAGATCTCAACACGCTTGCGCATCAAACCAATGAAACGGTTCACGCCAGCGACAATATAGTCTAGCCTTTTCAGCGTCACTGAGCAGAGGCGAAATATTTAAGCTTTTGGCCTCTGCATTTTTATGAACGCCTGATGCGTACGACCTTCATCGTTTCGAACGCTAGCCCCGCAATCGTTTTTACCTGACGATAGTAACTCAGGTTTACGCGTGCACCGCGCAGATCCTGGTAAGCGATTTTACGCTTGAACTGGAAGGGTATGTCGCAGCCCTCAATCATTAGTGTGTTCAATATCCAATCACCCTCGTTACGCTGAATATGAGAACAGACTTTTCTGTTCTCGGAGTGCGTAAGCTGAGGGTGCTTGTTGAGCAGTTCAGTTACTTCCCTAGCTGGTTTCATAGAGACGCTTAGCCATCTCTATCCATCAGGGCATTAATTTTGGGTAAAAAAGGTTTAACGCTGGCCTTGTCTTTGTCACTGACGCCATTTACTAACTGGTCGATAATCGCTTTGTTCTGCTCCATTGCTTGAGTAAGCATGGCTTTTTGTTCTGCAGAAATTTGTGGTGAATTAATCATTGCTTCCAGTTGGCTCATATCCATCGCTTCAGGATGCGCTTCGAACTGTAAAGCGGCCGCTGTTTTTGTGATTCTCAAGGTGGCTTCGGCCCACGCTTCTAAGCTGGAAAAATCGTGCTGTTTCACTATCTTGCTTGCATCATCATAGAGCCCTGCAGCCTTTAAGGGCTGAAGCATGCGATCAGCAGTAATTGCCATCGGGTTATCAATTTGCTCCATGTTCGCTTCATATTCTGCAATTTTATCTTCGTGCTCCTCCCCCCACGTTTCTAGTGATTGCTGTGATGCGATCCAGTTGGATATCACTGCCTCAGTCAGTTCGCCCGATTGGGCCGAAGCGGCTGCGGTATAAGCAAGCAGCATAAAAGCGGTAATCAAGGGAAGGATGTGTGATCTTGTGATGCTGGCGGTGACGTCCATTATGGTATTCCTTGTTGAGTATTGGTTTGTTCCGGATTCTAACCAATGCTGTTCGTGCTGTCGTGCCCCAATGATGAAAGAAAAGCAATAATAAAATGTTACACATTGAAAATTTTCTACAACAGAGTCATCGCGAATTTAGAACTATTATTTAAACATGACTTAAGGGAAGGCGATTCAGGCCCGCCGACCCAGAGCAGATTTTGAGATTTCGTTTGTTGTTTTTTAACCCGGCGCATGCCGGGTTTTTTATGCCCGCTATTTTTTCTTTTGGCTCTCATTCAGGGGAGCAAAGCTTCTGCCAAGTAGTAATTGCCGTTATACCGAAACACAGTAGATGGAAGCGATTGTTTGTGTATTGATTGTGCTGGGCAGGCTAGACTATCCCGCCAGAACACCCTGATTAAGAATTGCCACGCAAAGAGCTTTCTATGGATTATCAATATCGCGCCGAGCCTAAATCGCTTGCTAAAGAGGATGAGCGGGCCAGCATAACGCGGGTATTATCGCGCTCCGCTTGGCAACTGCGCTTTCCGGATAAGCTTGAAGAGGCCTATGTTGAGTATCGCCTCTCTTGGTTAAGACCCCGGGCGATCGCCGTTGCCTGGTATTCCTTGGTCGTAAATCTGGCCTATTGTTTTAGCGACTACATGCTGCTCCCGGAGCCTGTTTCGAACCTGACAATAGGGGTGCGTCTGTTTATCATGAACCTGTTTTTAGCGGCTGTGTTGTTTGTTGCTTACCGTAGGATGGCTGCGCGTATTCTTTTGGCTGTTTACTTTGCCTGTTATCTGGTGGGCGGTTTGGGTGTGGTCGCTATTATTTTGCTGGCGCGTTTGCATCAGGTAGCCATTCCCTATGAAGGTTTACTGCTATTGCTCATGTTTGGTTACCTGGTAATGGGTTTACCGTTTGCGCTGGCGACGTTTGCTTCGGCGGTCATTTTTGCTGCCTATGTTGGTGCCGAGGTGTTGTCGGGGTTTCCTATGGCGTCTTTGGTGTCTAATGCGTTTTTTACGCTCACAGCAATCGTGATCGGAGCGATGGGGTGCTATCAGCAGGAGAGTGCGTCGAGAAATAATTACCTTAACCGCAGGCTGGCTACGCTTTCTCACGAGGAGGCTAAAAACCAAAATGAATCCAAGTCGCGTTTACTTGCTGCAGCCAGTCACGATTTGCGACAGCCCTTGCATGCGATGACGCTGATGACCGAAAACCTTGAGCACAAGCTAGTCGAACAAGAAAACAAACGCACTGTGCAGCACCTTCGTAAATCATTGAGCCAATTAGGAAAGCTGCTTACTTCCTTGTTGGATATGTCGCGTTTACAGTTTGGTGTGCTCGACCCTCACCTCAAGCCTGTTAAGCTGAAACCTTTATTGGATCAGGTGTTGCGGGATATAGACCCCGGAAAGAGCATTGACCTAAAAAACGATATCGTTGATGACGGGCTTTGCGTCAGTACTGATACCGTCATTTTATTAAGAATATTACGCAACCTGATCGACAACGCATTGGTGCATGCTGATGCCAGCGAGATTCATATTTGTGCCGAGGTGCAAGAGAAAGCCGTCCGTTTATCGATAGTTGACAATGGTGTCGGCATTGCAGAGCAGGATATTGAACGTATCTTTAGTGAGTTCCATAGCTTGAATCCTCGTAAGTCGGGAGGCTTGGGGCTCGGTTTAGCGATTGTGCAGCAGATGTGTGCACTACTTGACATAAAATTGTCGTTGGAAACCTCCCCAGATAAGGGTTCTGCGTTCTCTTTATTGCTGCCTCGCGCAAAAGGAGTCGGTAAAGAGGGGTTTGAAGTGGAGCCAGAAAGGCAGCAGCAAGCGAAGGGTTTAAAGCGTGTGCTTTTGGCCGAAGATGATCTTCAGGCACTAGAATCGGCGGCGAGTCTTTTGTCTAGTTGGGGTTATGAGGTTGTCGCGGTGTCGGAGATTGATGCGGCGCTTGCTGCATTGCGCCAGTCAGAGTTTGATTTACTGTTGAGCGACTATCATTTTGGG
>JBFJVR010000307.1:0-4040 GCA_041624095.1 Oleiphilaceae bacterium | reverse complement strand
CGCATGCCGCGACCACCGCCTCCTGCAGAGGCTTTAACCATAATCGGGAAGCCAATTCTTTGTGCTTCTTTTACCAGAGTTTCCAGAGATTGGTCTTCGCCCTCATAGCCAGGTATGCACGGTACCTGCGCTTCGATCATGGCAATCTTTGACAAGCGTTTGCTACCCATTAATTCAATAGCATGCGCTGGTGGGCCGATGAATTCGATACCTGCAGCAAGGCAGGCTTCGGCAAAGTCGGCGTTTTCCGACAAAAAACCGTAGCCCGGATGAATTGCCTGTGCGCCCGTTTTACGCGCAGCTTCTAGAATATTGTCGTGCACAAGGTAGGATTCCCCTACCGGAGCAGGGCCAATGCATACTGCTTCGTCGGCGAGCAATACGTGCGGGGCAGACGCGTCTGCCTCGCTGTAAACCGCAACGGTTTTATAGCCCAAAGAGCGAGCGGTGCGAATAACGCGAACGGCAATCTCACCACGATTGGCGATCAGTATTTTTTCAAAGTTAGATGTTACAGACATCTTTGTTCTCTCTATCTGGCAATGTTTGATTGTATTTGGCCGCTTTCTGTTGTCGCTCTACAACAGGGGCTAACCTGCGCGGGTATCAACAACAGCTTAAGCTGCATTTTCTATTCTGCCCACTTAGGCAGACGTTTTTGCACAAATGCCATGGTGCCTTCCTGGCCTTCGCTCCCTTGCACTGCTTGCGAAAAGGATTTCGCGGCTTCATCAAGTAAGGGATCAAGTTCACTCTGAGCGACGCCCAGTATCAGTGCTTTAGTCATGCGGTTTGCTTGCGGGGCACAACGCTTTACCTGTTTCAATACGGTTTCGAGGGCCTGATCAAGCGCTTCAGCAGTTGGGTGTGATTCGTGCACTATGCCCAGTCGTTGCGCTTCGCTACCGTCGAAGCGAGCGCCCAGAAGTGCTAACCGTCGCGCTTGTGTCAGGCCAATGCGGGTTACAACGAAGGGTGCAATCTGCGCGGGGGGGATTCCTAGCCCCGTTTCTGGTAGACCGAATTGGGCTGAATCGAGGCTCAGTGCAACATCCGATATACATGCAAGGCCAAAACCTCCGCCCAGCACAGCACCCTCAGTTACCACGATCAGCACCTGAGGAAGTTTGTTTGCAAGCATCAGCATACGACCAAATTCGCGATTTAACTGATAAAACGGGTCAGTATCTTCTTTATCCGCAGAGCCCGCTGCCATGCGGGCATTGGCCATATCCTTAATGTCACCGCCGGCGCAAAAATGCCCTTCGCTCCCGCGAACGACCAGAGCTCGTACTGACAGGTCTGCCTCAACGGACTCAAATACCGCCATCAGCTCCCGCACCATCTTTAGGCTCATTGCATTACGCGCCTTTGGGCGATTGAGCACAACATGCAGTACATGCTGTTCCTGCTTTAGTAACAGGGTTTCGGTTTCGGGTAATTTCATCAAAACATTGCTCCTGCGGCTAACTATTTCTTTTTACCTGGCAAAATGCCCATTAGCTTACAAATAATACCCAGCATGATTTCATCTGCTCCGCCGCCGATAGATACCAGACGGACATCCCGGTAGGCTCGTGACACCAGGTTATCCCACATAAAGCCCATGCCGCCCCAGTATTGCAGGCAGCTGTCGGTAACTTCACGCCCCAGCCTGCCGGCTTTAAGTTTTGCCATTGACGCGATTTTTGTCACATCCTGTTTATGCACGTATTGCTCAACGGCCTGATACACCATGCAGCGGAGGGCTTCGATCTCGGTTTGTAGTTCGGCAAAACGGAAGTGGATGGCCTGATTGTTGATTAAGGCCTGACCGAAGGTTTCTCTTTCTTTACAGTAGTCGATGGTGCCGTTAACACAATTCTCCAAGCCCTTAAGAATATTGGCAGCACCGAATAAACGCTCTTCCTGAAACTGTATCATTTGCATCATAAACCCAGCGCCTTCCTGACCAATTCGGTAACGCTGCGGGACGCGAACATTATCGAAAAACACCTGCGCAGTCTCAGAGGAGCGCATGCCCAGTTTGTCTAGCTTTGGCGCAACAGTGATGCCGGGCGTGTCCATCGGCACCACAATCAGTGACTTATTGCTGTGCACTTTGCCATCAGAGGTGTTGGCTAACAGGCATATAAAGTCGGCGCTTGGTGAGTTGGTGATCCACATTTTCGTACCGTTAATAATGTAGTCGTCGCCGTCTTTTTTAGCGCTTGTTTTCAAACCCGCGACATCGGAACCCGCACCGGGTTCCGATACACCAATTGCGCCTATCATGTCGCCCGTAATTGCAGGCGCTAGAAACTGTTCGCGTAATTCGTCGGAGCCAAAGCGAGCCAAAGCCGGGGTGCACATGTCGGTCTGCACGCCGATGGCGAGTGGCACACCAGCGGCATGTGCGGCGCCAAATTCTTCCGCGGCGACAATGTTGTAGCTGTAGTCCAGCCCCATGCCGCCAAACTCTACCGGTTTGCTGATACCTAATAACCCCAGTTCGCCCAGCTTTTTAAATACCTCCTTCATGGGGAAGGTACCGGCTTTTTCCCATTCGTCGCAGTGAGGGTTGATTTCGTTCTCGACGAAGTTTTTAACCGTGCGTCGAATTTCCTTGTGTTCTTGTGTGAATATCATTGCGTATGCTCCGTAATTTTTTGGCTTCTAAGTCGAAAGCCCTATGTATTGTTATGATCTATTCAAGTGGCTTAGAAACGTGCGACGCCAAAAGAGTTTGGTCGTAAATTACGTCTATCAGCCTCATCGCAGATGTCTAGTAAAAAGGCTAAGACCTTGCGTGTGTCGCGCGGGTCGATCAGCCCGTCGTCCCATAAACGGGCCGTGCCGAATAAGGCGGTTGAGCCTTTGTCGAGTTTATCGGCGGTGGCTTTCTCGATCATATCGAGCATCGCGGGGTCGGCTTCTTTGCCAAGCTTGGCATGTTTGTCTTCGGTGACAATGCGCAGCACTTTGCCGGCCTGAGCGCCGCCCATTACAGCAGTACGGCTGTTTGGCCAAGCGAATATAAACCTTGGATCTAAGCCTCTGCCGCACATCGCGTAGTTGCCTGCGCCATAAGAGCCACCTACCACGATGGTCAGTTTTGGTACTGTCGCATTGGCGACAGCTTGCAGCATTTTTGAACCATGCTTGATGACTCCGTGTTGTTCGGAGTGAGTGCCCACCATAAACCCAGTCGTGTTGTGGAAAAACAACAAGCTTGTGTTGGATTGTTCACAGAGCTGTATGAACTGCGCGGCCTTTGCTGCACCTTCGGGCGTGATAGGGCCATTGTTGCCAATCAGGCCGCAGGCGTGCCCCTGTATTTTAAGAAAACCGCAGACCGTTTGGTTATCGTATTCGGGTTTAAAGTCGACGAAGTCCGAGTTGTCGGCAATACGCGCGATGATTTCGCGCACATCGTAAGGCCGCTTGCTGTCTGCCGGAACAAGGCCAAGCAGTTCTTTCGGGCTGTAACGGGGGTCTTGCCATGTGGGTTCCTGGCGTGGATTGAGCTGTTCATTCCAAGGAACGTTCTTGATCAAGTCGCGAATCATTCTGATGCCATCGGCATCGTCTTCAGCGAGGAATTCTGCCGTACCGGCAATTTGAGCATGCATTTCGGCTCCACCCAGTTCTTCATCGCTTGCTATCTCGCCTGTCGCCGCCTTTAGCAAGGGTGGCCCGGCAAGGAACATTTTCGCTTTATTTTTTATCACTACGGTGTAGTCCGATAGCCCGGGCTGATAGGCTCCACCAGCAGTGGCATTGCCATGCACCACGGTAAACTGCGGAATGCCTGCTGCCGAAAGGCGTGCCTGATTGGCAAAGCCGCGTGCGCCCAACACAAAAATATCAGTTGCATAATTCAGATTAGCACCGCCACTCTCTGCAAGTGTCACAACCGGGAGCTTGTTAAGTTTGGCAATTTCTTGCAAACGCAGGGTTTTATCAAGCCCGGCGGGAGAAATGGTTCCGCCTTTGATTGCGCTGTTACTGGCGATGACAACGCAGCGTAGCCCGGCGACGAAGCCGATGCCGGCAATGAT
>JBFJVR010000306.1:0-4052 GCA_041624095.1 Oleiphilaceae bacterium | reverse complement strand
GCCTTCAAATCGCATCTGGAAAAAACCTTGCGTAAGCGCAGGCAGTTTATCTTTTGTGGAAATTTTCAGACCGCACATCAGGTGCTCGATACCAGTCGCAAATATCACGAGATGGAGGTAAGTGGGTTCCTGCCTCATGAGCGAGAGTGGTTCGATACAGTATTTGATGATTTCGGTTATGTGGATGCGTTCAGACAGATCGATGTAAGCAAGAACCAGTATACGTGGTGGCCGGAGTGGGCTAAGGGGTGGCGCAAGCATGCAGGTTGGCGTACAGATTACCAGATTACCACGCAAGCAATGAAGAACGTGATTGTGGACGGCTTTATTGATTTTGATACCCGCTTTTCGGATCACGCGCCGGTCATTATTGATTACGACGTGATTATGTAGCGGGAGGCGGGAGATGTTTGCAGCTTGAAGCCTGAAGCGAGTAGCACGAGGCAACAATACAAGCATTGCGCAGCCGAACAAAAAAGGGGCAATTGAATACGATTGCCCCTTTTCTTTTGACGTTGTTACTTAGCTTTGACGCGCTGCCTCTTGTAATGCGAAAAGCTCATCAATGCCTTTGCGAGCTAAGGCCAGCATGGCATCAAACTCGTCTTGCTGGAACGCTTCGCCTTCAGCGGTGCCCTGTACTTCAATAAAGCCGCCCTTGTCAGTCATGATGACATTCATGTCGGTCTCGGCTTTGGAATCTTCGGGGTAGTCCAGATCCAAAACCGGCGTGCCGTTAAAAATACCAACCGAAATTGCCGCTACTTTTTGCTTCAGGGGTAAGGTCTTGAGCTTTCCTGCATCAACCAGAGTTTGTAAGGCGTCTATCAAAGCAACGCAGCCTCCCGTAATTGATGCGGTGCGGGTGCCGCCATCGGCCTGAATAACGTCGCAGTCGATGGTAATTGTGCGCTCGCCCAATGCTTCTAGGTCGATTGCAGCACGTAGTGATCGACCGATAAGGCGTTGTATTTCAACGGTGCGCCCCACCTGTTTACCTCGAGCGGCTTCGCGGTTCATTCGCGAGCCAGTTGAGCGCGGTAACATGCCGTATTCAGCAGTAATCCAGCCTTTACCCTCACCCTTCAAAAAGCGCGGCACGTTTTCTTCGATGGACGCGTTGCATATGACTTTCGTGTCGCCGAACTCTATCAACACGGAGCCTTCAGCGTGTTTGGTATAGTTGCGGGTGATGTTGATGTCGCGCGCTTGGTCTGGCTGGCGTCCACTTGGTCTCATAAGGGCTTCCTGTGATTTGAATTGAGTTTAAATTCACTGTGAATAAAAGAAATAATCGGCGTGCTTTGCGGTATTTATCTAAAATCGGAGCGCGAGTTTAGCATTTTGGCGCGTCGAGAGGCATCCCCAAGCGCTCGCTAATTGGTGTTTGTTTGTCACTGCTCGTAGCACTTTGGTCTAAGTGTGCAAGTAAAAGGTGGTTTATCCCGCGTACAAACGTAAAATAGCGCGGCGAAACCGCGATCACCCGACAGGAGTATCCAATGCTGAAGAGCATGACTGCATTTGCACGGCATAATGCCGATTTGCCAACAGGCGCGCTTACCTGGGAAGTGCGAAGTGTAAACCATCGTTATTTGGAACCGAACTTCAGGTTGCCCGACGCCTTTCGGGAAATCGAGCCCAAGCTCAGAGATGTCATGCGTAAACACCTCGCGAGAGGCAAGGTCGATTGTATGTTACGTTGGCAGGCAAATCTGACCAGTAGCGAAGCGTTGCAGGTCAACGACTCTGCCCTAAAAGGTTTGGTGGCTGCGGTAAGCCAAGTGCGTAAGGAATTTACGAATGCTGCAGACGTAGACCCTTTGGCTGTGCTGCAGTGGCCCAGCATCCTTGATACCGAAACCAGCAGTCGTAAGGAGTTGATGGATGCTGCGGTAGACAGTTTTGCGAAAGCGCTCGGAATTCTGGTTGATAATCGTTTGCGTGAAGGGGCGCAGTTGGGGCCAATGTGTGAGCAGCGCTTAACGGCAATCGATGCTATCGTAGCCGAAGTAAGGGCGAGTTTGCCTGAAATACTTAAACGACAAAGCGAGGCACTGCGTCAGCGTTTCTTGGATGCGGAAGTAGAGCTGGAACCAGGGCGTTTGGAGCAGGAAATGGTCATGTTGGCCCAAAAGTCGGATGTCGCAGAGGAGCTGGATCGACTTGATGCCCACGTGTCTGAAGTGCGCGCGGTGCTGCAAAAAAATGAGCCGGTTGGTCGTCGTCTGGATTTTCTGATGCAGGAGCTGAACCGCGAAGCAAATACCCTGTCATCGAAATCTATTGTTACTGAAACCACGCGAGCCGCAGTAGAGTTGAAGGTGTTGATTGAGCAAATGAGAGAGCAGGTACAGAATATTGAATAGTTTTTTACTCGTCACGGCATCGCTTCTTCGTACGCCCTCTCTAGGCGCCTTAAGGGGGTGAGTTTCATCGAGCTTTTCATTGGGTGATGTGGCGTTGGTTGACGGAGTTTGAAGCATTTGGGGGGAGGCCGACGTTTTCAAAGCATGCCCTAAGTAATAAATGTATTTTAGGCATGGTTGAAAGGTGGTTAAGTGCGGTGAATTAAGGTCTTGCCCAGGCTGCCCCCAATGCTCAAGGGGTAATTGGCAAATGCTATATCAAAATGGGAAAGCCTTGCTCAACAAGCAGGTACCCACAAAGAAGAAAGAGAGCTGCTGGGTGGCTGCTTTATATTTGATCAAAACGATAAAGCACTTTTACGCGCATAAAAATGTAAAATTCAACACTTTTATGCGCGTAAAAGTGTAAAGTGGGTTATAGTATAGGCCGTTAACAATCTTAATCGGCTGGAAATGACAATGCAGCGCAACTTACTCAACGCCCTAATTGCATGGAAAAACCAACCGGTGCGCAAGCCATTATTGATTGATGGCGCAAGGCAAACGGGTAAAACCTATCTGCTGCAGGAGTTGTTTGGTAACACCTTTGCCAACACACTGCGTATCGACTTTCTTGAAAATCCCGCCTACAAAGAAGCGTTCGATGGCTCACTGTCACCCGACGAACTATTAATGAACATTGAGCTTTTGACTAACCAGGCGTTCAACCCAGAAACCGATCTGCTGATACTAGATGAAATTGGCGAATGTGAACGTGCCGTTACTTCGCTTAAGTATTTTGCCGAAAAAGCACCGTCCTATTTTGTCGCATCTAGCGGCTCGAATATTGGTTTACTCAACACCTTTCCTGTGGGCAAGGTAGAGCAATACAATTTACGACCACTGACCTTCCAAGAATTTATTTACGCATCGAACGAGCATGCACTGATCAACGCGTTTGATCGTCAACTAAGCACACCTGCAGTACACACTAAATTGATGGATAACCTAACAGACTACTTTTTTACCGGTGGTATGCCAGAAGCCGTTTCGGCTTGGTATGAGTTTAAACATTCAAGCATTTTAGAGCGGGTTGAAAAAGTCACTAAAATTCATGCTGATTTAGTTGAAGGTTATCGGCGCGATTTTGGTAAATACGCTGGCAAGGTCGATGCCACACTGATTGAATCGGTATTCAATAGTATTCCAGCGCAGTTATCACTTGTCAGCGATGACTCCGTTAAGCGTTTTAAATTTAAACATGTGCATGAGCGTAAATCTCGTTATAGCGATTTTGAAACCGCGATCCATTGGCTTAACTGTTGCCGCTTAGCCTTGCCAAACTACCCTATTGAAGGATTGCCGAAATCTCCTCTGGCGGCCTATAAAAAAGAAAATATGGTTAAACTGTTTCTGTTTGATGTCGGCCTGCTCAATCATATGCTGGGCAGCAGTTATAAAGAAATTAAGCAACAAAACTATGAATACAAAGGCTATGTGGCAGAAAACTTTGTGCAACAGGAGCTCACTGCCATTGGCGTTGACCCGAGTTATTCATGGAATGACGCCCGAGCCGAAATCGAATTTATTTTGGCAACCGATGAGGGCGATATCATCCCTGTTGAAGTCAAAAGTGGCAAACGTACAAGAGCAAAATCGCTGGCATCCTACCTTGAAAAATGTGCTCCTAGTAAAACCTTTAAG
>JBFJVR010000305.1:0-4092 GCA_041624095.1 Oleiphilaceae bacterium | reverse complement strand
TTATGACGTAGCGCGTGGTGTTCAGACAGTATTGCAGCGTTATGCAGAACTGAAAGACATTATTGCTATTCTGGGTATGGATGAGCTGTCGGAAGAAGACAAGCTGACTGTATCTAGAGCGCGTAAAATCGAACGCTTTTTATCCCAACCGTTCCACGTTGCTGAAGTATTCACCGGTTCACCCGGTAAGTACGTTTCGCTGAAAGACACGATTCGTGGCTTCCAGGGCATTCTGGCAGGTGAGCACGATGAATTGCCAGAGCAAGCGTTTTACATGGTTGGTTCGATCGACGAAGCGATTGAAAAAGCGAAAAACATGTAATCTATCCTTAACAGGAGTAGCCTGAATTTTGGCTACTCCGTTTTGTAAGGGACATAACTATGGGTATTAGCGTGCATTGTGATATCGTTAGTGCTGAAGAATCGATCTTCTCAGGTCTGGTAGAGCTGGTTGTAGCAGCGGGTTCATTGGGTGATCTAGGTATTGCACCTGGTCACGCACCGTTGATGACTAGCCTGAATCCCGGGCCTGTCAGGATCATCAAACAAGGTGGTGAAGAAGAGGTTTTCTTCGTTTCGGGTGGTTATCTCGAAGTTCAGCCGAATTTGGTTACGATTCTATCAGACAGTGCTCAGCGAGCAGATGACGTAGATGAAGCAGCGGCTCTAGAAGCCAAGAAAGAAGCTGAGCGAGCGCTAGCGAATCAGAGTGGAGAGTTCAACTACTCTAAGGCAGCATCTCAGTTGGCTGAAGCTTCAGCACGATTACGTACTATTCAGCAGTTGCGTAAGAAGCACTAAACGAATTAGCGGAATCGGAAAAAGTTGAAAAAAGGCAGCCACGGCTGCCTTTTTTATTTGATTAAACATCGCCATAATTGCTTGAAAGCATCGTTATACAGGGAACTGCGTTTCTATGAATTTGCATGCCATCATCTTGGCCGCCGGTAAAGGCTCTAGAATGAAATCCGAATTACCTAAAGTGTTACACACACTTGCGGGTAAACCGATGTTGCACCATGTTGTTGCTACTACACAGATGCTGAAGGCGGATGGTATCCATATTGTTATTGGTCATGGGGCCGAGAAGGTTAAATTATCGCTGGCTGACCAAGAGATAAATTGGGCGACCCAAGAGCAGCAGTTGGGCACTGGCCATGCTGTTATGCAAGCGATGCCTGAGATTCCTGAAGATGCGACTGTTCTCATTCTCTATGGTGATGTGCCTTTAATACATGCCGAGACCTTATCGGACTTATTGTCCGAAGTATCGAACAATAGTATCGCGTTATTAACCGCAGTGATGGATAACCCACATGGTTATGGCCGTGTTATTCGTAATGCCGAGGATAAGGTTACAGAAATTGTTGAACAGAAAGATGCCAATCCCGAGCAGCTCGCAGTCAACGAGGTGAATACCGGAATCGTGGCTGCACGCGCTGCCGACCTGAACAATTGGCTACCTAGGCTGTCGAGCGAGAATGCACAAAAAGAATATTATCTCACTGACATTATTGCGATGGCGATCGGCGATGGTAAAGAAGTTAAGGTTCGCCATGCGGCTAGCCTCGAAGAAGTGCAAGGCGTTAATGACCGTTTGCAGCTAAGTTTATTAGAACGCTTTTATCAGCGCCAAGCCGCCGAAACACTGCTTAGTGAAGGTGTGATGATTTATGACCCTGCTCGTTTTGATGTACGTGGCACACTCACTGTAGGCCAAGACGTAGAAATCGATATCAACTGTATTTTCGAAGGGCAGGTCAGTCTTGGAGATGGTGTGAAAATAGGGCCAAATTGTGTGATAAAGAATACGCAATTAGGTAAGGGCACAGAAGTTAAAGCAAACAGTAGTATTGAAGATTCAGTCGTCGCACAAAACGCCGTTATCGGCCCTTATGCGCGATTACGCCCAGGTACGAACTTGGCCGATAACACTAAAATTGGCAATTTCGTCGAAACGAAAAAGGCATTAATTGGTAAAGGATCTAAGGTAAACCACCTAAGTTATATTGGTGATGCCGACATTGGCGAAAACGTTAACATTGGTGCAGGTACAATTACCTGTAATTATGATGGTGTTAACAAATACATGACCCAATTAGGCGATGGTGTATTTGTTGGTTCAAATAGTTCCCTCGTTGCTCCGGTTAAGCTTGGCAAAGGTGCGACGGTAGGCGCCGGATCGGTTATTACCAAAGACGTACCCGAACAGCATTTGGCGGTTGGCAGAGGTCGACAAAAGAATGTAGATGGTTGGCAGAAGCCAAAAAAGAACGAGGCCTGAGCATCTGCTCTGGGTGATGATTAAATCAGCAAACCAAGACAGCGTTGTCAGAGATAAAGGAATAGTTACATGTGCGGGATAGTAGGTGCGATTGCCCAGCGAGACGTGGCGGAAATACTGCTAGAGGGCCTCAAACGCCTAGAGTATCGAGGTTATGACTCGTCCGGCGTCGCCCTGTTGGACGCCAGCGGAAAGCTCAAGCGCGTTCGTCGTGTAGGGAAAGTACAGTCTCTGGCTGATGCACTAACAGAGGAGCCTTGCGCAGGCGGCGTAGGCATCGCGCATACGCGTTGGGCAACCCATGGTGAACCCAGTGAAGCCAATGCGCACCCGCATCTTTCTAACGACCGCATCGTAGTAGTTCATAACGGGATAATTGAAAATCACAACAGCTTGCGCACTAAGCTTAAAGCAGCGGGCTATGTTTTTACTTCGGATACCGACACGGAAGTAATTGCACATTTGGTGCACTACGAATTACAACAGTGTGACGAGCTTCTAGCGGCTTTTCAGAGTGCGATTAAGCAACTAGAAGGAGCGTATGGAACGGTTGTAATGGATACGCAGGACCCCAGCCGCATCATTGCAGCTCGCTCCGGCAGCCCTTTAGTAATAGGTTATGGCATTGGTGAAAATTTCCTAGCGTCCGATCAACTTGCCCTACTCCCCGTTACGCGTCGTTTTGCCTTTCTAGAAGAAGGTGATATCGCAGTGCTGACCCGTCAGGATGTGACGATTTACGATGCTGAGGGCAGAGAAGTGACACGCGTAATTAATGAAAGTGACGTAACGCACGACGCGGGAGACAAAGGCCCTTACAAACACTACATGCTTAAAGAAATTTATGAGCAGCCGATCGCGTTAAAAAGCACTCTCGAAGGTCGTATCAAAAATGGCGCGGTGGTTTCGACCGCGTTTGGTGACAAGGCCGACGACATTCTCAAGGGCATTTCCCATGTACAGATTATTGCTTGTGGTACCAGTTATCACGCGGGCATGGTCGCCAAGTATTGGTTTGAGGAATTGGCAGGCGTTTCATGCAATGTCGAAATTGCATCCGAATTTCGTTACCGCAAGTCAGTTGTATTCCCCAACGCGTTGCTGGTAACAATCTCACAATCTGGCGAGACAGCCGACACTCTGGCCGCGTTGCGGTTAGCTAAAGACTTGGGCTACAAAGCCAGTTTGACCATTTGCAATGTTCCCGGCTCCTCGCTAGTTAGGGAGTCAGACCTGGCTTATATGATGAAGGCAGGCGCTGAAATCGGGGTAGCCTCAACTAAAGCCTTCACTGTCCAACTGGCGGGCTTATTATTGCTGGTTGCAGCTATTGGCAAGCATAAGTCGATGAGTGTAGAGGGCGAACAGCAGATCGTCAGTGCGCTGTTGTCCTTGCCGGCGAAAATCGACCAAGCTCTGGACATGGAAGCTTCGATCAAGCAATTGGCCGAAGATTTTGCCGATAAAAATCACAGTCTGTTTTTGGGCAGAGGAGACCAGTATCCGATCGCAATGGAAGGCGCACTTAAGTTGAAGGAAATTTCCTACATACACGCCGAAGCCTATGCAGCCGGTGAATTAAAACACGGGCCACTGGCTTTGATCGACTCTGAGATGCCAGTGATTGTGGTTGCGCCCAACAATGAATTGCTCGAAAAACTGCACTCCAATGTTGAAGAAGTACGCGCTCGAGGTGGTTTGATGTACGTGTTCGCTGATAAAGCGGCCGACTTCAAGAGTGACAAAACCATGAAAGTCTTGCCTGTTCCCAGCTGCGAGAAAGTAGTCGCGCCAATACTCTACTCAAT
>JBFJVR010000304.1:0-4093 GCA_041624095.1 Oleiphilaceae bacterium | reverse complement strand
CTCGCGGAGTTCCTGCTGGTGTTGCAAAAGTTAATGATGCACTGGTTCAAGTTGGCCAAAGAATTATCGGTGTTGTTGAGCGAGTCAGACGTGACGGCGCGAACTCAGCAAGTCGTGCTGATGATCGAGCGTTTGGAAGAAACGGTTAACCAGTCAGGTTTGTTTACCTTCGAATTGCGCGATTGGCTGCGAGGGGTGATTCGAACCCAGCAAGCCAGTGATTTTCAGGAGGTCGAATATACGGCGCTTATGTTCGACGAGTTTTGTTATCAGCTACAGCAGCTACACAAGCTTATCGACTTGGCCGTGCAGGGCCGGGGCGGCGTACTTGAAGAAAAAAGCGCAGGGCTGGGTGCCTTACTCAAAGATATTCCCAACAATCGGCTGAAGGTTACCAACAGCTAAGCTTGGCTTTCATTTCTCTAGTGGCAGTGCCAGTTCGCGCTGCTCAGGCAAAACTTTGTTTACGGTGCATTCGATTGATCCACGCTTAAGTTGAGCTCGAATCCGTGAACCTGGTTTGAGTTCGTCTGAAGCCGTAATAACGCGTTTTTCCTTAGTACCGATAATGGCATAACCACGGCCCAATGTTGCCAGAGGGCTCGTCGCGTTCAGCGTTTGTGCTGCAATAGAAAAACGGTGTCGTTTTTGATCGAGCAGTTGTTGCTGGCTTTGCCTTAAACGTAGAAACAGGTGCGCGATATGTTGGCTGATGTTGCTTAGCTTTGGCGCAGGGGAATGTTTTTGCAGCGAGTTTGAGTGCGTCTGCAAACGTTGATTGGCATATCGGAGCTGGTTTATCAGGTTTTGGCGACTACGCTGCGCCAGCTCTAATACTCTTAGCTGTTTGTCTTTAAGTAACTCGCCGGGGTGTTTAATGTGCCGTTGGTAATTGTCTACACGCTGCTGTAGGGCCCTTAGTTTTGTTTCGATAAGAAACTGCAGCTTGCGCTGTTGTTGGTCGAGCAGTTGCATGACATCGTATTGGTCGGGAGTAATTTTCTCTGCTGCGGCAGAGGGAGTGGGCGCACGATAATCAGCCACAAGATCCGCGATGCTATAGTCGGTCTCATGACCTACGGCGCTGACAATCGGTAGTTGGCTCGTATAAATCGCACGTGCGACGACTTCTTCGTTAAATGCCCATAAATCTTCGAGCGAGCCACCGCCGCGCCCGACAATAATTAGCTCGGCGAGGTTTTCGCGATTGGCCAACTCGATGGCTGAGGCGATTTCTCTTGCTGCGCCTTCTCCCTGAACATTGACCGGCAAGAGTTGTATTTCAAGCAGTGGGAAGCGCCGTTTGCAAACCGATATGATGTCGTGAATCACCGCTCCGGTGGCTGAAGTGACAACTACGACTTTGCTAGGCATTTCAGAAATCGGTTTTTTGCTGTTTGGATCAAACAGCCCTTCCTGAGAAAGTTTGAGTTTTAGCGCTTCAAATGCAGCTTGTAATTGTCCAAGGCCAGCCGGTTCCATTGCTTCAGCAATCAGTTGGTAGTCGCCCCTGCCTTCATAGAGGCTGAGTTTGCCTCTTACGATAACCTGGTCGCCTTCTTTGGGGATAAATTTGAGCCGCTGATTGAAACCTTTAAACATGGCGCAGCGTAACTGTGCTTTTTCGTCTTTGAGTGTGAAGTACCAATGCCCCGAACCGGGCCTCGAGAGCCCGGATATTTCCCCGCTGACCCATACCTGCCCGTAACTCAGTTCCAGAAGCCGCTTTACTTGTCGATTCAGCTCGCTGACCGAAATAGCTTTTTTAAGGCTGGGGTTCTCTATCATGTTCTCGTCTGATGGCGTTGGCAAAAGTCAGGCAGCAGTTTACCAAATACCGAAGAAGAAAGGGGCGAATACGATGCAGAAACATGCTTATTCAGACAGTTCGTTGTAGAGCGATCGAGTTTTGGCTGAAGTTTGTGTGCTCTGCAGGTGTGGGTAGGCAGTGCGAATACCGTCGATAATGAAATCCAAAGGCAGGTCATCGAACTGGCCATGGTCCCGGAGGTAGTCCATGTGCTTGGAGCCGTCTTTGTTAAAGGCGTGAAAAATAGAGTCTTCAAGGCCATTAAACTCAAGCGCATTGATGTTCATGAGTTTACAAAGGCCTGCATCGAATGCGGGCGTGGCTTTGACCCAGCGGTCATTGAGCCAGAGTTCGGTATAGCCATGCATCACAAATACCTCGCTTCTGAGGTAGTCCAGTAGCTGCTGGCTTGCCAAGTGGTTTTTTACGTCTGCGAGACCGATTCGCGAAGGGATGCCATAGAGCCGGCACAGAGCAGCCAACAGAACAGCTTTGGGAATGCAGTAGGACTCGCCTTGCATGAGGCAATTACTCGCTCTGAATTGTTCTCTTTCCAGACGGAACGTATAGGCGTTGTAGCGAATGCTGTCGCGCACCCCGAGATAAAGACGCTTGGCTATTTCTACCGGTTTTCGGGCTCTGCCGACAAGGTGTTTGCCGAAACTTCGAATCTCACTGTGTTGGTAATCGAGAAAGAAAGTCGGTTGAAGGTGACGTTCGGCTGGAGCGAGTTCGCTGGGCATAACTATGATCCTGTTCTTATTATTGAAGGCCCATGCTAGCATCTATTGCCTCTTTGCGCGTGCAACACACCGTTACGTCTTTGGATCAATTGGCGAGAGCAGGGAGGCGTAAGAATAAGAAGGGTAATCAAAAGTTGGCGACCCCCAGAGGGGTCGCAATGCCTCAGCGTGGAGGCAGCAGGGGCCGGTGTGATTGCGTTTCTGCACGCTACGCAAGCACGCCAGCATTTTTAGTATTGTGTTTACCTCTTTAGTGGATTAATTCAGAGCGCCGGTCATAGTCTTCTTCCGGGCAGCTGATCATGGCATGGTCTTGCAGCCCCATAAGCTGAAGGAATGAACCATGATCCAGATGCACCAGATTGAGATGATCCCCGCTTTCGAAATAGATGTCGCCTAAATCCATGAGTTTGAGATCCCATATTACGGGTAGCCCATATACCTGCCCCAAGGCGGGCACGGCTCCTTCATCGCAGTCTTCAAACAGGCGGGGTAACTCGTTTTCCTTGACCAGATGATAGTCGCCGTTTAAGTGTCTGTTTAACCAGTGAATAACCAGCCTGTGGCTCGATGGGATCACGCAGAGCCGGTAGTTCTTCTCTCCGGTGTCGCCCACACTATAGGTCATCACTCCCTTTGCCACCTGTTCCGCAGGGATGTGAGCAAAGCGCGCGGAGTCTGCACTGGATTCCGATTTAGGGTGGCTTATCAGACTGTAGTCTACCCCGATGCGGCTTAGATGTTGTTGAATTCTTGGCGCGATGGACATGATTTCTACCTCCCTTCGCAGTTATGGGTCTAGCTTAGTCTGGTAGCCGAATTTGTTCCAAGAACGTATGCTGATTAAAGCGTGGCTTGATAGGGCGAATAGCTATAGCAAATTGTGTAGGGGCCAAAGAAGGGAAAAAGGTAAAGAAAGGTTTTACTGGCACTGTCTAAATCGCTATAATTGCGCGTTTTATCTCGGCATGGTAAAGGTTATCCCTATGTTGCGGATCGCACAAGACGCGCTCACGTTTGACGACGTTCTATTAATTCCCGGTTACTCTGAAATCCTGCCCCATCAGGTCTCACTGAAATCCCGATTAACACGTAATATCGAATTAAATATTCCTCTGGTTTCTGCGGCAATGGATACCGTAACCGAAGCTCCTTTGGCGATTGCCATGGCGCAGGAGGGGGGAATCGGTATTATCCACAAAAACATGACGATAGCGGATCAGGCCGCTACCGTTCGTGCTGTTAAGAAGTTCGAAAGTGGTGTGGTTAAGGACCCGATTACAGTCACGCCGGAAACGTCCGTGCGAGATGTGTTAAAGCTAACTGCGGCGCATAAAATTTCAGGCCTGCCGGTTGTTGATGGCAAGGATCTGGTTGGTATCGTCACAGGGCGTGATATTCGCTTCGAAAGCCGCTTGGATACGCCTGTTTCAGATATCATGACGCCAAAGGCAAAGCTCGTCACGGTTAAAGAAGGCGAGAACACCGAAACAATTAAAGATATTTTGCACAAATACCGCATTGAAAAAGTGTTGGTGGT
>JBFJVR010000303.1:0-4094 GCA_041624095.1 Oleiphilaceae bacterium | reverse complement strand
CGTTTGGCGGCTCAGTCTTTCAAGGCACAACTGGAAGAACAACGGCGCCAGCATCAACATAAGCAGCCAGTGCGATTTTTTTACCAGCTTTGGACGGAACCCCTTAAAACCATGGCGGCGGGAAGCTGGATTAATGAACTGATGACGACCTGTGGTGGAGAGAATATTTTTAACGACAACGCTTTGGATTATCCTCAGGTCAGCAAAGAGAACGTGTTGGTGCTGGCGCCCGAGGCGATCGTCGTGCCCTCGCATCATGGGGCGGTTATTGAGGCGGGTTCGATGTGGCAAGCCTGGCCCGAAATACCAGCGGTTGCCAATCAACATATTTTCTTTATCAACGGTGATATTCTGCACCGTTTTTCTATTCGAGTTTTGGAGGGAATCGCACAGGTTTGCGATGCTTTCGACCAGGTTCGGGCCTTAAACACAGCAGAAGGCACGCGTGTAAAATAAGATATCAACTAAGTTGAACTAAGAATGGCAACGGAAACGGGGAGCGTCATGAGCGAGCAAGACAAGAACAGCGCACACAAGAAAAAAATGCAAAAACAGAAAGAAAAGGTCGATGCCAATATCGCAGCGGCTGACATCGAGCGCGGCATCGTCGTGCTGTTAACCGGCAATGGAAAGGGTAAGAGCAGTTCCGGTTTTGGTATGGTGCTGCGTGCACTAGGTTACAACCAGAACGTGGGGGTCGTACAGTTTATAAAAGGTGCTCAGCTTTCAGGAGAAGAAATTTTTCTGAAAGAAAAGATGCCTGAGGTGGATTTTTACCAAATGGGTACGGGTTTTACCTGGAACACTCAGGACAGAAGCGCCGATATTGCTGCTGCCGAAAAGACCTGGGAGCAGGCGGAGCGCATGCTCAGTGATACTTCGCTAAATCTGGTGTTGCTCGATGAATTGACCTATATGATCGCGTATAAGTACCTGGATGAAGCGCGAATCATTCAGGCGATTCAATCAAGACCGCCAGAACAGAGTGTGATTGTCACCGGTCGAGGCGGTGGTTCGGCGTTACGTGAAATTGCGGATACGGTATCCGAAGTCAAAGATATCAAGCACGCCTACAAGGCGGGCATAAAGGCACGTCAAGGTGTGGACTACTAAGCAGGTTGTTCTAAAGGCAAAATAATAACTGCGTTTATGCTGCGAGGTGTGCGTCCAAGAGCCTGAATAGATCAGCACATGCTCTCTCTAGCTGAGGCCAGCAATGTTTTATTTTATCTATGTCGTCTTCGCGCGCGGCGAGCTCTACTTCTTGCGCATATTGACTGACCGCGATTGCTGAAATATTACCGGCGGCGCCTTTTATGGTGTGTGCCAAATAGCGTATTTGTTCGACCTTGCCTTTGTCGATATTTTCCTGGACTTGCTCGACCAAGGGTGGGATGTCTTTGCAAAAGGATTCAATGACGGTATTGAGTAGGGCTTCGTTGTTCATCAGGCGCTGCAAGGCTTCTTCTTTAAGCCAGGCTAAAGGCGCGCTGGCGTCTGCATTTGTCTCGCTGCTATCTGTTTCCGCTGTTTCATCCGCAGCGGATTCCGGAACGCCAGTTTGTTCAGATATGATTTCGGTTTCTTCTTCTGCAAGGTCAAGCCAGCGCTCCAGTTTACTTCTGAAGTCCTCGGGGTCGACAGGCTTGCTGACGTAATCGCTCATGCCGGCGTTCAGGCAGCGTTCTTTGTCGCCTTGCATTGCGTTGGCCGTCATCGCCACAATCGGGATTGTTTTATAGCCCTCACCGCAATGGCCCTCCCTTATTAGCTGGGTCGCCTTAAACCCGTCCATAACAGGCATTTGGCAATCCATCAGTATCAGCTCAAAGGGGGCGTTTTCGTCGCTTGAAGATAAAATCTGCAGTGCTTCTTCGCCATGATGGGCAACGGTCGCGCGCAGTCCAAAACTTTTTAATAGCGACTCCGCGACGATAATGTTGGTCAGGTTGTCTTCAACCAAGAGAAGACTGTGTTCACCGTTTTCGCTCCGGGAAATAGGCGCGGCGGATTCCTGAATTGCTTCGGCGGGGCTGTAATAACTGAGCGGGGTGTCACTGGCGAGAGCTTCAAGTGCAGCAGTTAGATCCAGAATCGTAGCCGGTTTCGCAAACCCATAGCTAAAACCAAGGCGCTTTAAATCTTTGCTGTCGATTGGCTGGTTCAGGTGAGACATAAGCACCAAGGCGCCTTGTTGTTTTATGCCCTTCGACGTTTGCAATGTATGGGCTAGCTCTAGGCCATCAGTACCGGGCATGACCCGGTCGATCAGTATGAGGTCGTAATAGTGTTCGCTCAATCTGGACAGTGCGGATTGCGCTGAATTTGCGTGTGAAACATCGATACCCCATACACGCAACTGATTTGCCAGGGCCTCTCTGCATGCGGCGCTGTTGTCAACGATGAGGGCGTGTAGCGGGTGCCCTTGCTTAGCGCTAAACTTTTGCGCAGCAACAGAGAAATCTTCTTCTGTATTGGCTTCAACCGGAATGCTGAACGAAAAGGTACTACCAACGTGTTCTTCACTCTTGACTTTAATCTCGCCGCCCAAAAGCTCTACCAGTTGCTTGCTGATGGCGAGACCAAGCCCTGTGCCGCCAAATTTTCGTGTCGTCGAGCTGTCTGCCTGCGTAAACGACTCGAATATACGTTCCATGGCTTGCTGCGACATACCGACACCGCTGTCGCTGACCGAACAGGTCAGGATGGTTTGTTGTTGCTCGTCGGTCTCCTGCACGACTTTGATGACTGTGTGGCCATGCTCGGTAAACTTTATCGCGTTACTAACGAGGTTGAGTAAGATCTGACGAATACGGCCAGGGTCGCTGACGATGTGATTGACTTTAAGTGCGCTGGTGTCGAGTACGAGCTCGATATTTTTATCCTGCGCTTTTGTGGCAAAGCTTTCTGCCAGCGACGAAAGCAAGGGGAGGACCTCGAAGCCGATGCGCTCTATTTGTAGTTTTCCGGCTTCAATCTTAGAGAAGTCCAGCACGTCGTCAATTATGCTCAGCAAAGATTCGGCACTGGATTCAGCCAATTCAGCATAGTGCCGTTGGTCTTTATCGAGCTGGCTACTTAGCAGCAAACGCAGCATGCCTGTTACGCCATTCACCGGAGTTCTAATCTCATGACTCATACTTGCTAAAAAGTTGGCTTTAACGCGCGCAGAGTCTTCAGCTTTCTGTCTGGCTTGCTGCAAAAACTCGGCAGCTTTTTCTCTTTCAGTTACGTCTTTCTGAAGCCCAAGAATATGGGTGGTGACGCCTTTTTCATTTATTATCGGGCTGAGTGTTAACTCGTTATAGAACGGGGTGCCATCTTTGCGGTAATTAAGTATTGTTTTAGTAATCGAGGTATTACTTTGCAAAGCCTCACGGATTTCCTGAACCGTGTAGGGGTCGGTATTTTTGCCCTGAAGAAAGCGGCAGTTTTTACCGATAATTTCTTGTTCGGAGTAGCCGGTTACCTCTTCGAAAGCCTTGTTTACATAACTAACCGGGAAGTCAGGTTGTTGTGCATCGCTAATTAGAATAGAAGTGTTGGCTTCATCAACCGCTTTGCTCTTCAAATAGAGCTCGTTTTTAAGGTGGCGTTCTTGGCTGACATCGTTGCCGACGACAACAAAACCGACCAGTTCGCCTTCTTCATTTTTGTACAGGCTGCGAAACCATCTAATTGTTCTGCTGCGTTGGTTCTTACGTTTGGCCGCTTCGATGATGGGGTAACTTCGCTCTTCTGCCTTTACCGGCATAGACTGGTAACTCAGAAAATTCTTGGGTATGACGTAGCTCAGGTCATCGGGTAATTTGAAACCGGTGTCGCTCATCAGCCTTCGATATGCATCGTTCGTCAGGGTGACCTCACCATTAAGATCGATGACCACCAGAAGTTCATCCAAGGAGTTAATCACGCCTTCAAAGCGGTCGCGAGAAACCGACGTTTCAATAAGGTTATCTAGCAGGAGATAAAAAGCATCTCTGATTTCCTTAAGTTCCAAGGGTTCTTCTTCGGTTTCCGTGGTGGGGGCGGCAGACCTGCTTTGGGTTATTTTTTCTTCGATAGACGCCCTGAACTGCTCGAGTGAACGTGCT
>JBFJVR010000302.1:0-4099 GCA_041624095.1 Oleiphilaceae bacterium | reverse complement strand
CTGATCGAGATGGCGATGGGTGCCGAAGTGAATGGCAATCTGGTTCACCATAAAGAACCCGTGGCAATTTCACAGCATGAGTCAGGAGAAGCCAGTGCCGAACAACTGCAAGAGCAGGTGCCTTTAAAGGCAATTCAAGGTCAAGGCACAAATAGTTGACTAATTTACTAGGTTAATCGGATAATCTGAACCCGCTAACAAGGTTCGCCGGAGAAGTAATGAGTGTAGTTGAATCCCATATACCCACGCCGCTGGTCTTTTCTGATGCCGCCGCTGCCAAGGTAAAAACATTGGTTGATGAAGAAGGCAATCCCAAGCTGAAACTGCGAGTGTATGTGACGGGTGGTGGTTGCTCAGGCTTTCAGTACGGTTTTACCTTTGATGAAGATCAGGCAGACGACGATACGGTGATTCAGAATCAGGGCGTTCAACTTGTTGTAGACCCGATGAGTTATCAGTATCTGGTTGGCGCGACTGTCGATTATACTGAGGGCCTGAAAGGGGCGCAGTTTGTCATCAACAACCCGAACGCGGCGACAACCTGTGGTTGCGGCTCGTCTTTTAGTATTTAGTAACAGATAGCTAAAAAAGTACCTCGAATTCTCTCAGGCCGTGTTCAAATAGCGGTTTTAAGCACCAAAACAACAATAATAACTCGCCTATGAAAATGCGGCATCATCACTGTTTAATAAACTATCTGGTCTTTCTGACGTGCTTGGGACTGGTACCCCATAGCCTGGCAGGCGGTTTTGATAACTCTGGCCGACCCTTTGGTATTATTTACGATAGTCAGGGCCAGCCCAATGAGGCGCGCGTGACTTACGCGGTAATCAGACCAAAAATAAGCGCCGATATCGAACAGAGCCAAGCGTCAGCGCCAAGTCAGATTAGTACCAACGACTCCCTTGTTCCTGCTTATTCCAACCGTGAGTGGGCCTTACGCGTGAGAATAGACGACGATATTAGCTGCGCTCTGAGGCATGAGGCGCCATTTCGTGCTTTGATCCAGTATGCGGACGATACCCTGAGTTATGAAACAACATCGGGCGCGGATGCAGCAGCACCAATAGACTCTAAGTATCAGTCAGAGTCGTTGAGTATGGCCTGTCGCTATTTATGGCAGCGTAGTGAATGGCGGTACCTGGTGTTTGGCGGGCCCGTACATCAGCGTCTAAGGGGCGCGTTTAGTAGTGACTTAAGCGATGAAGCGCGGGGCGCAGATGATAATCTGGAAGTCGAGCTAAATGGCGGTAGTGAGTGGGGTTACCTCGCGGGTGTGGCGGTAGAAATACCTGAAATTGCATTTAGAGCCTATCTTCATTATCACAGCGAAATAGATTACCGCATGCGGGGCTATTCGTTGACGCCTTTTGGCACGAGTCGCATTAAAAGTGATGCACAAGCAGAAACGCGAACCCCTCAGTCTGTTTTACTTGGCCTGCAAAGTGGCATTGCAGACACTTGGCTAGCTTACGGAGAATTCAGATGGAGTGAATGGAGTCGCGTAAGTGAAATTGTTGTGCAGGATAGCGTAGGAAACCCAAGCCTGAGTCTTTATAGAGACGATACTTTAGATCTTGACGTCGGCCTGATTCACGCATGGAACGATCGATTAGCACTAGGCGTGAGCTATCAAAGCAGTATTAAACTGGGGGCCGATTTGCCGAACGGTATAGATGCCACCAGCTTGCGCGACCCCCAAGGAAAGCGGCAATCTTTCCTACTGGGCTCCAGCTACAAATTGACACCCCAGCTCAGTGCAGACTTTGTTTTGGCCTATACCCGGCTAGATGAAAAACGCCTGCTCGAAAATAACTTTTCAGCACGTGTTCATGCGACTGACCTATTCACCACCAAGCTTGGAATCAGCTGGTTTTACTAAGCCGGTCAATTCTACATTGCATACTTCCATCCATATTTTACGCTCTCTCCTTTTCCCTTCGGGGACGGAGGCGCCAACTTAGCCCAAAGGCGGCCTTTGTTGGCGGGGGCTGGCGAGGATTTGGTTATTTTTTGATCCCTCCGTCCCCAAGGAAGGGGAGGAGTGACTGAATGGCTTTGCGTAGGCATTTTTCGGCTGTTTTTTTACCAGACTGCTTGGCTGCTATCACGCTTTGCTCCCAGCTCCGCAGTAGCAGGATTTTATTCACCAGCAGCGAGACTTGCTCGGAACTCAGTCCCTTCCATGTTTCGTTGTCAATGAGGAGCAGCAGTTTTCTAAGGGGTAAAAGTGTGTCTTCAAGTAATCGAAAATGGCTCGCATAAGACTCGATAAGTTTACGCTCCTGCTGGCTTATCGTTGCGGATGCGGGGAGTGCACCGAGTATGCGTGCCAGTAGGTGCGCGTCTAGCCTGGAGAAGTGGCTGCTCGCCAGCGTGAGAAATTGCTGGGCGAAGCTGGTCTGGGCCTCTTGCACCAGTATCTCACTCCGTGGGCTTATAGCACGCGCCACAATGGCTGAGTGTCCTCCACTGGCCGCGTCAAGGTGGTAGCCGATGCGGAGCAGCGCAAAGTGATTGCCCCGCCAGAACTCAAGTAATTCTCCAGTCGCGCCAAAACAGCTGGCGATATAGTCGAGCTCGCAAAGCGCTGCTTCTTGATAAACCTGCGCTAGCATATCCGAACCTAAACCCTGCCTTCGATACCGTGGATGGACGGCAATACGCATAATGCGCCAGCTGCTTGCCTCTAACCACGTGGCATTACCTGTAAAGCCCGTAAGATTTTGTGGGACGAGGTGTCCGCGTGGCCTCCGGACACCCTTAATCAATCCGTCTGCGAGATGGGGCTGGTCAAGGCCTCCTTCCTCTAGCAACAAACAGACGCCGAGTACTTGCTCGCGATAGCTCGCAATCGAGATGCGTACCTCGGGGTGATCCAGCAGTAGCCTGATATCGGAGGGCGAAGTCTGGTAGTGAGCAAGTGCTAACAAACCAATTGTTTGCCTCAGAATCGCCGAGTTTGTCACCAGCTCAGCGCGATCATAAAAACGGATGTCGGGTGAGCAAACCGAATCAGGTGGTAGTTCAAGTTGAGCGGGGTCAGCGTCCAAGAATAACATGCGGAAAAACAAGGGCTCTAAGGGGTCGTTTTCGGCCCAGCGCACGGGTTCAGCAAGCCAAAGCTCACGCCAGCCGGGTCGGGTACGGTCGAGCGTTGATTCGAACCGTACGCTAAAGCCCATACCCGTGCCTTCGTAGCCGTGTATTGTTGTGGCAAAAACAGTGCGGCGATAATGCTGAACCATGAGCGCCAGCATGGGCGCGGGTATGGCGGCGGCCTCATCAATAAAAAGGATGTCGGCTTCAGGCTGGTCGCGCAATAGTTCATCGGGAGCATAAAAGACAAATTGCTCTGTAGGTACTTCAGTCTCGCGGTACGCCCTTCGAAAATGTATGAAGGCCGACTCACACGCTCGTTGAGAAGGCGCGCATAGCGCTATGGTGAAATTATCCGCGTTATTGTTTTGCAAGATTTTTGCTGCGGCGATGCCTAGCGCACTGCTCTTGCCACGGCCGCGATTTGCTTTGATCACCAAGGGGAGTTTGTGTTTCGAGGTGGCTAGTTGGCTAATCGCCTCGATGCACTGTTGCTGATCCGGCGTAGGGAGGGCCTTAGCTTGTACGGGCTTAGACACCTTGCCATGATGAATAGGAGGCCTATTTGAGCGAGACAAGTCAGAAGGCGACTGCTCATACCAAAGCACCGAAGCGTCTTCTTTCAAGCATCCTATCAGGTGGCCTAAAAAGCGCGTGCTGCAACGGGATAGCTCGTCGTTGGAGCGGCACATCCGTAGATAATCCGGGTCTGGCGTTCGGGTGAGTTGTCCGAGTTCCGGGAGTAATAGCAACATCACGCCTCCGCCCATCAGCAGGCCGCTTGCTGCACCTAAGGAGTCAGGATTGAGGCCGCAAAAACCATCCCAGAGAAGCAGTTGCACCTCACTGCCCAAGCGGCTGGCAAGCTTGTGTTGGCTCAATAAGTCATAGTCGGATCCATTCAGGCTCGGCATATCGTCGCTAACGATAAGCGTTTGAGCTGTGTTGGAGCTTTTTTGCTTTAAGGAGGATTGTTCTGAGGTGGCGACGAGCAGCTCGG
>JBFJVR010000301.1:0-4104 GCA_041624095.1 Oleiphilaceae bacterium | reverse complement strand
TATACGAGCAAGATGATGCTGAAACTTGGCCGCATATGTATAAGTCATCGCTGGGCACGCATGCACGTAAAAATGTCACGATGAAATATCAAGCGCTGTTGGGTGAGAATAAGCCTGAGGGCTGGCCTGGCGGCGGCAAGGTTTTTGCTGGCCTTGGAAAAGACGACACTCAGTGGGAGTGGTGGAAGGAATATCGTAAATGGATGGCGTCTTGAATTTGTATCGCTTAGGTCAATGAGGAGGAAAAACATGACAAATGTTAATTTACAAAGCGAGTCCTCGGGCGCGGCGGTGCGTTTTCCGGCGGGCTCTCCCGAGTATAATCGAGTATCAGACTTTTTGGTGGATGAGGCTGAAATTCTTGACGAGTTTCGTCTTGATGAATGGTTAGGCTGTTTGGCAGAAGATATTCATTATTGTGTTCCGGTCCGACAAACAAAGTCAGTTGCGGATAAGGGTGTGAGTTCGGCTTTCCGGACAATGCATTACGACGATAACTACGGAACATTAATGTTTCGGGTTAAGCGATTTTTAGAGACTAAAAGTGCTTGGTCTGAAGACCCTCGCGCTCGCACCCGGCGCCTGGTTACGAATTTGCGCGTACATCAGGGTGCTAACGTTAGTGAGTACGAAGTAAAAAGTTATTTGCTGATTACCCGCAACCGTTTTGAGTCAACAGAAATAGAGACCTTGACTGCCGAAAGAAAAGACACGCTGAGGCTGGTTGATGGTGAGCTAAAGCTAGCGCGAAGGGAAATCATGATCGATATGGCGGTGCTAGCCTGGCCAAACTTATCGGTATTCTTGTAAAGAGCTGAATACGGGCTGAGACCTGTTAAGGGGATTAATATAATGCAAGGGTTTTCTGGAAAGCGGGTTTTGGTTACTGGTGCAGGTGATGGTTTGGGAAAAGGTATTGCGCGCAGATTTGCGCGGGAAGGCGCCTCGGTACTCATCGCAGAAATTAATACAGAAGCAGGCGAGCGCACAGCTCAAGAGATTCGCGACCAAGGCGGTAGTGCCGTATTTGTTGAAACTGATGTTTCGAGTAAGGAGTCGGTTGAGGCAAGTATCGGAGTGATTAAGGCCCAGTTTGGCGGTTTGGATGTGCTTGTCAATAACGCGGCAACTCTCTCGCCAAATATACTGCTCGAGCAAAAAACGGACGCGATGTTAGAAAAAGTATTGCGCACCGGATTGTGGTCTACGTGGTGGTATATGCAGGCGAGCATGCCGCTGATGCGTGATCAAGGTGGTGGACGTATTATTAATTTCTATTCAATTGATGCTGAATCTGCTGCGTGGCTTCATGCCGATTATAATCTTACCAAAGCTGCGATTAAGTCCTTGACCCAAAGCGCGGCTGTAGAATGGGCGCGCTTTAATATTCAAGTGAACGCCATAGCACCTACCGGCACAGGTACGGTATTTGCTCAGCTTTCGCGGGATATTCCAGGTTTTTCAGAGATGGCTTCCGGGATGAATCCGATGGGGCGAGTGGGTGACCCTGAGGAAGATATCGCTCCTGTGGTGTTGTTTTTAGCTTCGGAGTGGTCGAAATACGTCACTGGGGAAACAATACATGTCGATGGCGGGCTTCATCTGCCGCGTTATGCGTCAAAACCGCATAATTTGAGCGAGCTCGAAGGCTAATATCGCAGTAGTCTTATGAGTTATACTGTAGCGAGAGGCTTGAGTATTCGAGTCTCATCGCAATATTTCGCAATATAGAGATAGCTGATGGTGAAAGAAGCTGCCACTTCCAAGGTAAGTGAGGTACTTAAAAGTGTCGGGGCTGAAGCGTCGAGTAGCGCAAAAGGTCGCTCTTCGGGGCCAAATCAAAGCGTCCGGCGAATACTTGATGCAACTCTTGAAACTTTGGCAAGGCAGGGTCTGCAAAGTCTGTCAATGACGGATGTTTGCCGGGCCGCCGGCGTGGCTCGGGGGACCTTGTATCGATATTTTCCTACCAAGGAGTCATTGTTGGAGGGTATTGGCGAGCAAGTACGAGCACACTTTGAGGACGGTTTGAAAGCAGTATGTGATGAGACGCATTCAGGGAAGGAGCGATTTCAGGCGGTGATGGAGTTCCTTGTTGTTTACTCTAGGAGTACGCGTGGGGATCGCTTGTTGGAGGTTGAGCCCGGTTTTGTGCTGCAGTTTTTTGCGCGTAATATGCAGCATTATTCCGAGATAATGGCAGACGCTTTGCAGCCATTTTTCGAGGAAATTCAAACTCGTACTGGTGGCGAGGTGCACAGTACAGCTTGGGCTGAATTAATATTGCGTGCGAACTTATCGTTCTTTTTGATTGAGCCCCACGCTGGAGGGCCCGATTTGCTAGACGAGATGCAGCACTTGTTGCATTTTTTAACCGAGCCAGAGTAATTTTAGATAATTTTGCAGGCTTCTGCGAAGGCAAGTCGCGGGTTTCGGGGGTGGAGCTTACTGCTGTCACCGTAGCCCACATTGCAAATGAAGTTAACCTTCCATTTCCCGTCGGGGAAAAACTCCTCGTTTAGAGCGGTTTCGTCAAAACCGGACATTGGTCCGCAATCTAAGCCAAGTGCGCGGGCCGCCATAATGAAATAAGCGCCTTGTAAGGAGCTATTTCTAAACGCGGTGTCTTGGGCTAGCTGGGGGCTGCTCGCAAATATGTCACGAAGCGGTTTTTGTGGGGTCAGTGTTGGCAGCTTTTCGTAGAATTCGGAGTCCCAGGCAATGATGACTGTCACCGGGGCATGGGCGACTTTTTCTATATTGCCTGCGTTAGTCACGGTGATAAGCCGTTCCTTCGCTTCGTCGCCCTTGACGAAGACAAACCGGGCGGGGCAGGAGTTGGCCGATGTCGGCCCTTGTTTGCTGAGTGAATACAGCTCTTTTATTATCTCGTCATCCACCGGTTTTGGCAGCCAATGAGAGTGTGTTCTTGCTGTGCGAAATAGCTTATCGAGCGAATTATTGCTTAGCATAATATTTCAAGCCGTCGCTTTGGGGCCGCCTTTTTTTCTAGGCGCTTTTTTAGGGGTGGGCTTATTTGCGACTTTAGCTTTGCCGGTTTTAGGCTTAGCTGTCTGCGCGTCGCCCGATACTTCTGGTGTATCCAGTAAGACTCGGGTCGTGACTGTTAGGTGGGACTCTAATAGCGCTACCGCTTTCGGGATGTCCTTGGCTAGCGCAGCGTCCATAATCTCTTTGTGCTCGCTGTTCACGTCGCGCTCTATTCTCGCAAGGGGCAATGACAGTCGACGATACCTTTCTGACTGTGCATATAGTCTCTCTCTGATCCGCAGCAGCCATGGGCTGTTGCATGCAGACACTAGGGCGGAGTGGAATTGTCGGTGAGCGTCGGCAAAATTGTCGCCTAGTCGCTCTTGGTCGGCTGGGTCCCGTTGGGGCGTGCGTGACATTCGGTGGAAGGATGCAACAAGGTCGGCCTCCCAAGAAATATCACCATTTTCGATAGAATGTTTAAGGCACAAGCATTCAATGTGGGTTCGAACCTCCGTTAGGTCTGCAAGTTCTTCGGCGGAAATCTCGGCCACCTTGAAGCCTTGCTGCGGTTCGGATCGTACAAACCCCTCTGAGCTTAGCCGCGCTAAAGCCTCCCTTACTGCGCCTAGGCTAACCTCATGCTGTTTACACAGGCTAGTGATATTTAAGCGGGAGCTCGGTGGGAGTCGGCAGGACAAAATGTCCATGCGGATCTGTAGATAGACTTTTTCTGATAGGGTGATTTCTTTTTCGGCCATTATCTAGCTTTGCCTTCTAGGTGTCATTGTTAGCTGATTATACACGAGATATGTATTTTCTTTGATATAAATGTTTAATGGCGCGCCGCATTGTTTTGGGGTGTATTTGTTATATGCCATTTAAAATATATTTTTTATTGTATAATACATGTCTGTGTATATAATTGCGTTATGTAAGCAATTTGACAAAGAGGTGTGGCTAATGCGTTTTCTCGCTTTTAGTGTTGATGGTCAGGAAGGCTTGGCCGTTGTTGGTAGTAATGGAGAGCATTTTGGCTTGTTGAGTAGTGACCCAAAATACCCCGGTACTTTATCTGAGTTGGTTGCTGCGGGCGGTGAAGGCTTGCCTCGG
>JBFJVR010000300.1:0-4107 GCA_041624095.1 Oleiphilaceae bacterium | reverse complement strand
TAGTAAAAGTCGCTGTCCTGTCGAAAATGAAAATCGACATCACGATTCCGGCTCTTAACCGTAGCTGAAGGCAGAATCGCGATTGAACCCGGCCCCATTTGTTCCGCCAGAAAACGACGTCGCTTCACATAATCTTTTTTTGTCATTTATCAACCCGGTTAAACTTGCATTCATAGACCCGGCTCGGCGTTCAACGAAGCGAGCCCGGCCCCTATAAACACTGTAATTAATGAAGAGTGCGCTTAGCGCTGAACTCGGGCGTATCGGCATCTCCTGCCGGGGCTTCAGGTGTATTGAATTCTGCATAAATATTCAGCACACCCACACGCACATATTCACATATTTCAAAGAACTCTTTCTCGGCTGCTTCGCTGGCACTCACCCGCAGGTCGAGCTGGGAGATATCAACAAAATCTCGAAGAATTTCTTGCAGGTCTTCGTCCAGTGCCGACAGGGAGGCGTTGGCACTCAAAGCGAGCCCCTCAAGAAACCCCCTCACCCAGAGCGTTAAAGCTTCTACTCGCTGCGAGATCTCATAGTCGTCATCGGGCAAAAACAGTGCGAAGGAGTTGGAATCGTTCTCAACTGCCTGGTCGACTGATTGATAGAAGCTGATTAGGTCTTCCTCTAGACGGGTCTGCCTGCTCGTATCGAGCGCGTCTACTCCCATATGCTCAACGACAATGTCCAGCCAATCTGCCGAATTTAGACGCATTCCACTCGCCAAGCCGCCAAACAACAAACCATGCAATTCACTCGGGTGGTTTATCGCCCCCTGAGTGTTATAAACATTAGCTAACCAGTCGAAATCGGAATCCAGTTTTTGACCTTCGGTCATAATTACACCTTGTTTTATTCAATATCTGCGATCGATTATACGATTGTAAACACAATAGATCACACCCTTATTGACCGATCCGCCCAGCCAAATTATAGTCTTCTGCAAACAGACAATGACAAAGCCTTGCTTGTTCAGTAGGCTACACGCATTGAACCTCTCTGGATTCTGGGAATATAAAAATGGAAGAGTCTCGCCTTAGCCGACTTTCTGAAAAGCTCGATCAATTACTGGCACACTGCAAAAAGCTGGAAAGCGACAACGCAGCGCTGCGAGAACTGCAGGAAGAGTGGCATTCAGAAAGAGCCCAATTACTGCAGAAAAATGATCTGGCAAGAAACAAAATTGAAGCGATGATAGGCCGTCTGAAAGCGCTGGAGCAGAACTGATGTCTGATGCAAACACACTCGAAGTCAAAATTCTGGAAAAAGACTATTTGGTTGCCTGCCCGGAAGAAAGCAAACCCGGATTGCGCAGCGCCGCAGACCACCTTGACAGCAAAATGCGCGAAATAAGAGCGTCGGGTAAAGTACACGGAACTGAGCGCATCGCAGTTATGGCCGCACTCAACATCACTTACGAATTCATGCAAAACAATGCTTCTTCGAGCCAGGAGCAACAGCTTCTGAAAGAACTTGAAGACAAACTTGAGCGCGCCTTACCAAAAACCTGACGGTTTTGTTTTTTTTCGTAAAAGCCGCTGTTATTTAGCGCCAAGCCTTTATACTATGAGCGTGCGACCTGGAGTGTTGGCAAGCTGAATAAGTCCTCGAGCCGATACTACTACCCTGGTAATTGCTTCGGCCAATGTGTGCATGTCCCCATAGTCGGGAAAGCCTAATTTGGTTCAAGCGATCACCCCCTTGAGCTTTCGGGTTCAAGGCCCTATTTGGCAGCGGCACTTCGGGCGCATTTTATTCCCTTTCTAATTGCTGCCACCCGGTCATCAGGATGACTCAAACCCCCGACATAACAAAAGCAGAACAAAAAAAAAGCCTCCGTCGAAGTATTCGCGGCAAACGAAGGGCACTAAGCAAACTCCAACAACATCACGCCAGCGAGCAACTTTATCGGAATCTGAACCGCCACCAATGCCTGCTGAGAGCAACACATATTGCACTATATCTTGGGCAAGACGGCGAAATAGACCCCTCGCCATTTATCACGAAACTGATTCGGCGAAAAAAGAAAGTATTCCTCCCCGTATTATCGCCCTTAAAGAGCAAACGCTTATATTTTTGCCAAATAAGCACAGGCACTCGATATCGCACCAACAAGTTTGGTATCCCTGAACCGGAACTAAAAACCAGTCGACGCATTTCCGCCCGTTTTCTCTCGCTGGTACTGCTACCGCTGGTCGCCTTTGACCATAGGGGAAACAGAATGGGGATGGGTGGTGGGTATTACGATCGAACCTTTGCCTTCAAACAAGGCAGCGAGCACCTCAGGCCTCAACTGCTGGGAATAGCACATGAGCTGCAAGGTGTAGAATGTTTACCGACCGAAAACTGGGACATCCCGCTAAACGGAATTATTACGGATAGCGCGATATATCAATGTAAACGCCGTTAGTATCGCTGCGTTGTGTGTTCTGCCGGACGGTCGCGATCAGAGCCAATTGTCATAGACGAAAAACCAGTTACAGCCAAACCAAGACAAAAAAGCAGCACCATGGCAACCATTGCATCAGGCTTACGCTTCATAGCATCCTCTAGAAAAATTAACATTATTATTCAGTAAACTAGCAGACATTCCAAAAAAAACCATTAGAAGCCAGCTTTAAGCGTCGGAATTCTATTAAATATCCACATAAAATGCTATTCGCCACGCAAAAATAGCTGATACGCCGGATTTTGTGTTTCATCCCAATACCTGAAGCCGACTTCGTCCAGCATGTTTTTTAGCGTTTGAGTCTCTTCCTCATCGGCCTGTACTCCCATCAGCACGCGACTGTATGCAGCGCCGTGATTTCGATAGTGGAACATTGATATATTCCACTTGCTCCCCAAAGAAGTGAGAAACTTCATCAAGGCACCCGGCCGCTCAGGAAACTCAAAACGAAATACTTTCTCGCTTCCTACACCGGGCGACCTGCCTCCGACCATGTGGCGAATGTGCAGCTTGGCGATTTCGTTATCTGTCATATCGAGCACGGCATAGCCTTGCTCTTCGAGTTCAGACACTATTTGAACACGCTCTGCATCACCCTGCGAAATTTGTACACCCACAAACACCTGCGCGTCATACCCATCGGCAAAACGATAATTAAATTCGGTAATATTGCGCTTATGCAAGGCCTTGATAAACCGCTTATAGCTCCCTGGTTTTTCAGGCAAGGTGACGGCAAAGATACCCTCGCGTTTTTCACCGATCTCGGTGCGCTCAGAAATATATCGCAGCCGGTCAAAATTGACGTTAGCGCCACTTACCACCGTTAGCAGATTCTCCCCTTTGATCCCGGTTCGCTCTACGTAGCGCTTTAAACCCGCTACACCAATCGCACCTGCCGGCTCAGCAATGGCCCGCGTATCATCGAAGATATCCTTAATGGCGGCGCATATCTCATCGGTCGATACAGTGATCACTTCATCGACACATTCTCGTGCTACTTCAAAGGGCAGCTCGCCGATCTGGCGCACGGCTACTCCATCAGCAAAAATGCCGACTTCATCCAGAACTACGCGCTTGTCTTGCTCCAGGGCGGCTTTCAAACATGCCGCATCTTCGGGCTCGACACCAATCACTTTAACCTCGGGCCGAACGTATTTAATATATGCGGCCATTCCGGCGATCAGCCCGCCGCCACCTACCGGCACAAATACCGCATGAGCAGAAGAAGTGTGCTGCATCAACATTTCCATTGCCACTGTTCCTTGGCCCGCAATCACATCTTCGTCGTCATAAGGCGGGATGTATACCAAGCCTTTTTTCTTAACCATATCCTGGGCATATGCAGAGGCTTCATCGAAGGCATCCCCCACCAGAACAACTTTGGCACCTTTGGCACGCACCGAGTTGACTTTAATTTCGGGTGTTGTTTTGGGCATGACAATCGTAGCTTTGATACCCAGTTTCTGCGCGGCCAAGGCCAAACCCTGCGCATGATTACCAGCCGATGCCGCCACCACGCCTTTCGACCTTTCTTCAGCCGAAAGCTGGCGAACACGATTGTAAGCACCGCGTAACTTGAAAGAAAACACGGGCTGCAGGTCTTCTCGCTTGAGATAAATCTGGTTGTTGTACCGGTCAGATAATTGTGCTGCATGCGT
>JBFJVR010000299.1:0-4149 GCA_041624095.1 Oleiphilaceae bacterium | reverse complement strand
CCCTGTATGGAAGTTGCACGAAGTTTATTCCGAAGATAAGACCAAAAATTGGGTGCAAGAAGGTTGCCGCAGTGCGGGAATCGGCTGTCTGGATTGTAAAAAGCCCGTAATCGACAGTGTGCTCGAAGAGCAGAAGCCGATCAGGGAAAGAGCGCAGCAGTATGAAGAAAACCCCGAGCTGGTTAGAAGTATTATTTCCGAAGGTTGCGAGCGCGCGCGCGATGCAGCCAAGGGAACGCTCGAAGAGGTCCGGAAAGTAATGGGGCTTTCGTTCGGAGCCTAGTACTGCTGGTGTCGCTTTACATATTGTGCTGTTGCTACGATACCCGTTTTGGCGGTTGTTCGGCTTAAGCAAGAAATGAGCTTGGTAGGTGGCCTCATCCACTAGCCTGGCTTTGGCTGGAGATTGCTGCGTTTGGGTGTGCGCTACGATTGGCCCAGATGCTGCTTAGCTTATTGGCCTATATGCGAAGTTTATTATTTCTACCAGACGGAACATGCGAGTATGTCAGCAGTTCAGCAGGAACTACCTCTAGCACTGGTTGATGGTAAACCCATCAATGATATTCCTCAGGACTTGTATATTCCTCCGGATGCACTTTCAATTATTCTCGAGGCCTTTGAGGGGCCGCTGGATTTGCTTCTGTATCTGATTCGTCGCCAGAATATGGATATTCTCGAAATCGATGTCAGCGAGATCACCCGTCAGTACATGGAATATATAAAACTCGCCAAAAACATGCGTTTCGAACTCGCAGCAGAGTATTTGTTAATGGCTGCGATGCTGGCAGAAATTAAATCACGAATGTTGTTACCACGGCAGCAAGCCGAAGAAGACGAAGAGCTTGATCCGCGCGCCGAATTGATTCGACGCCTACAACAATACGAACGCTTTAAAAAAGCTGCTGAAGACATGGATACGCTCCCGCGTATTCATCGTGAACTTTCGCAGTTAAAGGTCGAACCCTTAAAGGACGAGACCAGTGCTGTGCACCCGGATGTTTCACTCGATGAGTTAATGCTGGCGTTAAAGTCGGTGTTGCAGCGAAGTGATATGTTTGTAAGCCATCAGATAGAGAAAGAGCGTCTTTCTACGCGTGAAAGAATGTCCCAGATACTAAGCCAAGTAAACTCTGACCGTTTTGTTAATTTTTATGCATTGTTTTCGCCTGAAGAGGGTCGTGAAGGCGTTGTCGTGACCTTTTTAGCTATCATGGAGCTGGTCAAGGAGCAGCTGTTGGAGCTCGTTCAGGTAGAGACTCTCGGCCCAATTCATGTTAAAGCGCGAGCAGCAGTATGACGACAAACCATTCAAAAGTTACCGAACAATCCGACACTGGCGATGCTCGCCAGCTTTGCAACATTATAGAAGCCTTATTATTAGCAGCAGGTAAGCCCCTGAGCCTTGATAAGCTGTTTCAGCTACTGGGTGAAGAATGTGCCAAAGCAGACATTCGTCAGGCCCTGTCTTTGCTTCAGGCTGAATATCAGCAACGCGGTATAGAATTGGTTGAGGTGTCTAGCGGATACCGTGTTCAATCTCGGGCCCGCTATAGTCAGTGGGTCAGCCGCCTGTGGGAAGAAAAACCGCAAAAATATTCTCGGGCATTGCTCGAGACTCTGGCGCTTATTGCGTATCGGCAGCCGATAACACGAGGTGATATAGAAGAAATTAGGGGCGTGGCGGTCAGTTCTAACATTATAAAAACCTTGCTCGAAAGAAACTGGGTACGGGTAGTTGGTCATCGCGAAGTTCCCGGTCGACCTTCGATCTATGCGACGACGCGTGAGTTTCTAGACCATTTTAATTTGAACTCACTAGAGCAGTTACCACCTTTGGCTGAGATTCGGGACTTGGATCTCATCTCACGGGAAGTGGCGACCCAGCTTGAACTGGAAACAGACCCCGAGGTAAGCGCGTCCAATGCCGCTATCGAATCACAGCTAGTAAGCGTTAAAGGTGATGAGAATGAAAAGAGTGAAATGAGTGAGGAAAGTAAGGAGAGCTCAGCTAGTATCGATTCTCATAAAACCGGGAACGTACAATCTATTCATTAGCGATCTTTGGTTAGTATTGGTTCTACAACATGGGTTTATTCGCCGATGCCGGTGAGATTGTTAACCTTGGTGATGCTTTCCTGATACTCGTCTTCAAGTTCTGAGTCTGCAACAATACCGCCGCCGCCCCAGCAATAAAGCCTGTTTTCTATCTGAACGATGCTGCGAATCAGGATGTTGCTGTCGAAGTCATTTCGGTCGCCATAATAGAAGACCGAGCCGCAATAGCCATCGCGGCCACCTTTTTCCAGTTCATCAATGATTTCCATTGCTCTTTTTTTAGGCGCTCCGGTAATCGAGCCGCCCGGAAAGCAGCGTATAAAGGCGTCGAAAGGGGTGACATTATCCTCAATTTCGCCGGTAACCACGCTAACTAGGTGATGCACATTAGGAAAAGTCTCTAACTGGTAAAGGGCAGGGACGCTAACGCTGCCCAGTTTGCATACCTTGCTTAAGTCATTTCTTATCAGGTCGACAATCATCAGGTTTTCAGCCTGATTTTTGCTACTCTCCAATAGCTGCGCCACCTCCTCTTTACCTGCGCCTGCGGCTAATGTGCCCTTTATGGGGCGCGAAACCGCTTTACCATCTCTAATTTGCACGAACTGCTCAGGTGAAAAGGAAAGGATGGTGTAGCTATTGTCTATTGCTATGAATGCCGAATAGGGGGTTTGTGTCTTCTTTTGTAAGGCAAAATAAAGATCGACTGGAGCCTGTTCATAACCCGCTTCGAAGCGCTGTGCCAGGTTAACCTGGTAGCAATCACCTGCCGCTATGTATTCTTTGGCGCGCGAGAACTGCTGCTGGTAATCGCTGAATGACTGGCTCTTCTTCCACTTTATGTCGCTTAACGCCAAAGAGGGCTGAAAGTCAGCATCGCTCGCTGTGTTCGATGCCGCAGATAGGGTATTTCCGGATTCAGTATGATGGTCTGCTTCGATAAGCCTCAACACTCGCTGTCGAAGCGCGCTGGGGCATTTGGGCGAGAATATCAGCATACCTTTGTGTCGTACTTGGTCGTAAATATACGACCAAGTGTAGTAGCCAGCGTAAAACAGCGGCGTGCTCGAATCCAGAGTTTGATTGTGCTGTAAATGTATTGCTGCGCCCAACTCATATGCTGCGTAACCCATCCAGCCACAAACAAAAGGTAGGGAGGCATAAGCCGGAGGAATAGTTTGCCGGTTCACGTCGGGTAGCTGTGGCAAGGGGATAGTGGAACCAGCTTTTCGGGTTTGATCGATAGTCTCGGTGGTGACCGGGGCCGCCGATAAAATACTGAAGCGGGCCAAATCGCTTGTTCCGCCGCTTTGCAGCAGCACCCCATGTTCCATCGAGCGCAGCAGCTTTTTCTGCTGGGATTCGCTGAGTACGGTTTCAATATGATGCCAGGCTTCGCCAGTCAAACAGCTTGGCTTTGTTTGAGATGGCTTGCGAGAGAGCGGGTTACTTTGCAAAATAGCGTCTTTATTCAGAGTGAGAGTTAGGGTGTTTGCAGCTTAACTATCGGTAATAGCAAAAATGCGACACATTCTAGGTAGACATTTGGCTTGCTACCCTATAATTTTACGCCCACACAATAACATTAAACAATTGGAGATTTTATGCGTTCCAAGATCAGTCGATTCTGGCTACTAATATTGATACCGCTTTTTGTGTTTTCACAGGTTCAGGCCGACGATAGTAAAGCACCGGCGATCGAAGAAACGATACCCGTGCCAGAAAAAGATGAATCAGTAGACCTAAGCAAGTTAAAAAGAGCGCGTCTGACCGAAGAGCAAGCTGTTAACCAGCTGAAATACATGATGGTAAAAGGATTTGCCCGCATTGAAAAAGAACTGGTCTCGGGTGATTCCTTCAAGCCCTTTGGTATGGTGTTATCACCTCAAGGTGAATTTAGGCCCGTTTATATAGCTGACCAAGAGCTACTCAAGCAAGAGGTGGCCTTAGGTGCCATTGTTAAAAATCTTGAAGCTATCGCTCAAACGCGCTCAATGTGGGCTGTGGGTCTGATGTACATTCAGGGCAGGCAGAAGAAAGATGGCACTTATGATTATAGAATCATGGTACTAGGTGAACATATTGCTGGTT
>JBFJVR010000298.1:0-4163 GCA_041624095.1 Oleiphilaceae bacterium | reverse complement strand
TTGGGTCAGGATGACCTCGGACGCTTGGCCGGTCATGTGGCGGGTCTACCCAGCGAGCTGCCTGGCGAGCATATTACCGCTAAGCTGTTCGATTTGACCTGCCTGAATCTTCAGGTGGCGCTGCTGGATCAAAGCGCGGACTTTCAGCGCCTTCAGCAGCGGGTGCAGGAAATTGCCGCCAAGCTGGAAGCAAAAGCCAATGTTCCTGCGGTGAAGGGCCACTTGGAACTGATCCTGGAAATACAAGATGAGGAGTATTGGGCTGACATTACCCTTGATATGCTGGAGCAACTACGGCTGAAATTGCGCGGTCTGATTCAGTTTATCGACCGCGCCGAGATTCCGATTGTCTATACCGCGTTGGAAGATGAGATGGGGGCGGTGACTGAGGTCTCTACGGGTATCGGCGACACTGGTATTAACTGGCCTCAATATCGCAAGAAGGTCGAAGCCTATATTCGCAGCCATCAGGATCACATCACCATAGCCAAGCTCCACCGCAACAAGCCACTGACCCCCCAAGACTTGGATGAGCTGGAGCGCTTTATTTTTGAGCAGGGTGGATTGGGCAGTAAAGACCAGTTTGCCGAGGCTTATGGTGTGGAAGCGTCACTGACTGTATTTATCCGTAAGTTGATTGGTCTTGATCGAAACGTGGCTGTGGAGGCCTTCAGTCGGTTCCTAGATGGCAAACAGTATAACCAGCAACAGATTCGCTTTATTGAGCGGATTATCGACCACCTGACCCATAACGGCGTGATCGACCCCGGCATGCTCTATGAGCCGCCATTTACCTCTGCGCATCAAGAAGGCGTGGACGGTGTATTTGCGAACGCAGATGTCGATCGCTTGTTCGCGGTGATTGAAGGGGTTAACGAGAATGCGGCTGTTCAAAACACCGCTTAAGGCAATAAAAAAATACCTATAAAATAGCTATAAAATGGTAGGGGAAAGATAGGAGGTTGATGCTGCGAATATCGTTGCTGATACGAGGCGGTTTGCTCCCCAGAGTTGGGTGGATGGTCAAGGTAAGTCACCTAAGGTTGTCGAAACCTTGCTGCTGTCGGGGGCAAGCGAGTTTCCGCTAGTAAGTGAAGGAGTCACTTTGAGCTTATGGGGTCATTTGGTAAATGAGCGTCGTTGTATTTTTGCTGACTTGCTATTGCGGGATTGGGTTGGGCTTATTTGCGATATTCATGGCCCGCTTGCAAGTCCAGCGGCGTGCGGCCGTATTTGAGCGTAGCTTGAACGCGGTCGTGGGGAATGTGGCGTTACTATCGACTGTGTGGCCGCTCACGCTCAGTCTGCAACCGTCGCTTTTGCTCGATCCAAGTTCTCTATATCTACCTCCAGAGCCGAGCTTGAAAATTCCTAAAATAGATCTGGGTGGCTGGGTACCTAAAGATCCGCCGCGTTGTTCGTCTGTGATCACTTATGCTCAAGGCCTTTCCCGTTTCGATAACGCATGCGGTGTTCTTACATTTAAGGCGGTCGATGTTTTGCCTGTGCTTACTCGGCGCTTGTCGGAGCACCCCAAGTTTCGCAATGGAGAGGAGGGCTGGCTATTTGATTGGCTATCGAGGCGCAATGAGCTTGATGTTAGTTCGGTAGCGGTGCCAAGATCGCTGGGGCGCTTTCGTTTTATCGCAGATGATTTGCTTGAGTCGGGGGTGGGGGAGATTTTCTGTGCCTTGTGCGAGGCCGACATTCCCGCTGATTGCCTAATTATTGATCAGGATGAGATTGGGCGGCCCGGTTGGGCGTTTAAATACTACCGGTGCCCTGAGTCTCACCCGCTGTTGACAGTTGAATTGATGCATTCGTCTGTATAGGCCTTATTTGTATTATGCCATCTCGAATATAACAAAAAATCGAATTTTCCCGTTTGTCGCGTTGCCGACATTCAGGGGGTGTGCGGGTACCTTGAGTACTCTACTAACTCCTTTTGAGGAAAAGCATTATGAATAACACAACCTTTACCTTCGTTCATATCATGTCGGCGCGGGGTCCATCGTCTCAACCAGGTAACGGCGGCAATTGGCCAAGTGGCACCGGAAAACCCTCTGGCGGTGGGCGTGGCAATGGTACCCCTCGCGGGAAGTGATGGTTGAATTTTTAGGATGATTTGAGAGGGGGCTCATTAGTGCCCCCTTTTTAGGGAGCGAGTGATGAATAGATTGTCGATGGATAAAGATATAAATGCTGTGGCCGTATCGTTGGTTAAGCGTGGATGGCGGTGCCGTAACGGTAGAAAGCATTGGGTGTTGATTGCGCCGAATACGCGTCGGCTTGCAGTGCCTAGTACTCCGAGTGATAGACGTCACGCCCTTAAAAATTTTATAGCAGACGTTAGGCGTATTTCTAGTGAGGTAACTCGGCATGTCGCATGAGACGCCGTTTCCTCATCCCTTGGAAGCTGTCCGTAGAGCGGCAAAAGCCTTCGATACGCGTAATTGTAATCCGGGCTCTGCAAAGAAGCTGGACGAGTTATTGCGCAAAGGCCATGTATGGAAGCATCAGGTCGAAATGCTGGCGGAAGAGCTTGTTATTAAGCCGCTAGTCGTTGCGATTGGTGAAGGGTATGGTCGGGCCACGGGTAGTCAGCAGAATTCAGCGCCAATGTTCACCTCTGTGGCGAAGATTCTGCGTATATTTCTCGTTCAGGCGTTGGATCGTTATGCAGAAATAGTGATAAGCGTGGCGGCTGACGGAATTACCCGCGACGAGCTTTTGCGTTGTGGTCTTCTAGGGTTGTTTGGTGCCGAGGTTGCTCAACTATCCGAGCAGTTGGAGCAAAAAGTTGTTCCTGGTATTTCACTTCTCAATTTGGTGTCGAGTGAAGGTTCGGCTGTTGGCGTTGTTTTGGCGCACTTTGATAGCACTTCGGAGATGTGGCGTGACTATGTACGTAATCTGCCGAAAGAGCACTCGTTGCGAAGCCAGCGTTGGCGAAGGGGCGAGACACTTCCTTCTTTGTCAAATATAAGGGGGCTGGGCGGTAGGGGCGCACCCTGGCTTCCTTATAAATTATTGTTGATTCTCGCTAGGGCAATTGACGAATTTGCGCGGGAATCTGGGGGAGAGCTTTTGAGCTTGGTTGCTCGGGAGCATAGAAATCTGGATGATTTTGCGAAGCGAGTGCTTTCTTTACAAGAGCAGGTATTTTCGGAAAGGGATAATTTGCGCTCCGTACTCTCGATTATTCAGCATGGGCTGAGTTTGCCGTGCGGGCATGGTGATAGTGATCGTGAAATGTTGCGTATTGCATTAGATGGTGCAAGAACAAGTCTGCAGTCTACTGCTCGGTCCAGCAGAAGCCTCTATTGGTTAGACTGGCATGAAGCCAGGTGGCAGGTTTTGTCGGGGGAATTGAAGCAGGCTGCAGTTTGGTACCGAACAGCCTTGAAGGGTGCTTTGTTCTCTGCTGGCGAGCATCAGGAAGCGATAATTACTGAGGCATTTTCGGTTTCAGCTGTGACGGAGCCGCCGGACAAAATATTGATGAAAAGGGCTAAGGCAGCTGGGCTTATGCTGCATCTGTCGGGCACGACGGGGCCAAGTAAGTTGAAATCTGCGGATGTTGAGTCGCTTGAGGGGTGGGAGTTTGCAAGTTACGCGGCGTATTTCTCGGAGTTGTTTCCAAAGGAGCGTTTTTTCCCTGGGCATCAAGTGCTGGTCGACTATGGGCGCTCGTTGGTTGATCCGAATAACCCGTCGGCGTGGTTCCCAGCGCTAAAGGCAGATTTTAAGCGCCCCAACCGGCGAGTTTCTGACCTTCGCGTATCCGGTCAACGTTGCCCTCAGCTCATTGCGCTTTTATATCGAGAGCGCTTCGCTGATGTGGAGCGCCTGCTTTTGGCTGGCGTCGATGTAAATGCGATCGCAAGTAATGGTGAGACAGTCTTGCATGCCGCTTTGTGGCCAATGGATTGTACCAATTCTTATGAGCCGAGTAGGGATAGACGTTTTTTTGATCTTATAATTGATCGGGGTGTTGATAGGGCGACTATTAACAAGCAAGCGGATGCTGTTTTACATACACCGCTAGGTTTGGCTATCGATAGTGGTGAGCCTAGTATCGTGAGCGCATTGTTGGCGGCAGGGGCAGACCCTGATATACCGTGTAAGAATGATGGCCAGACCCCGCTAATGACAGCAGTGCA
>JBFJVR010000297.1:0-4171 GCA_041624095.1 Oleiphilaceae bacterium | reverse complement strand
CTGACGACGGTCGCCTACCGGGTCAATGGAGAGGTGTCCTACGCGCTTGAAGGAAGCATCTTTGTTGCCGGCGCAGCGGTTCAGTGGCTTAGGGATGGTTTGAAGCTTATCGATCACGCCCGTGAAAGTGAGGCTTTAGCTGATCAAGTTGGTTATAACAATGCGGTTTATTTAGTGCCGGCGTTTACCGGATTAGGTGCGCCGTATTGGGATCCAAATGCACGTGGTGCATTGTTTGGTCTGACGCGAGACACAGGTATAGCGGAAATTGTGACTGCTGGTTTGCAGTCGGTATGTTATCAGACCAAAGACTTGTTGGCGGCGATGGAGGGCGACGGAGCTGAGGTTAAGGCGCTGCGCGTTGATGGCGGCATGGTGGTCAATGATTGGGTTACCCAGTTTTTGTCAGACATACTGAGTGTAGACGTTGATCGCCCAAGCGTAGTTGAGACTACTGCTTTAGGCGCGGCCTATATGGCGGGGCTTCAGGCAGGCTTATTTAAAGATCTGGATGATATCGCATCGCGTTGGTCGCTCGAAAAGCGATTTGTACCTCAATTGGATCGTGAGCAGATGAGTCGCTTGTACAGTGGTTGGCTTGATGCAGTGAAGCGGGTCATTGCCCAGGTTTAAGCTAGTTGGTAGGCGATAAGGTGTTCTGCATCCAATGCGAAGTTAACCGGGTTGCCAACGTAGAGGTCTTGATGGCTGGGAAACAGGGCCTCTATTGTAGTACCAGAAGGCAGCGTTATTTGATACTGGGTTGACGTGCCAGCAAAGGTTTTTGCGGTAACCGTGCCCTGCAGTGGTGAGTCGGGATCGTATATGATGTCGTCGGGCCGGATCAGGATTTCGACAGGGCTGTTCTCTGGCCAGTTATACGCTCTGTTACCTCGTATGACCCCCAGTTCGCTAGAAAATGTTTCAGGCGTGATTGTTTTTCCGGTGATAAATGATCCCTGGCCGATAAAGCAGGCGACAAAGCGATTGACGGGTTCATGATACAGTTCGTAGGGTGAGCCCCACTGTTGGATCGTTCCGCTGTCAATTACGCCGATGTGATCACTCATGGCGAAGGCTTCTTTTTGGTCATGGGTGACCAGTATGGCGCTGATGTTAAGCTCTTTCAGAATGGCTCTGATATCCAGGCTTAAACGCGTTCGTAACTCCGCGTCCAGATTAGAAAAGGGCTCGTCTAGCAATAGCAAGGCGGGTTCCGGTGCTAGCGCTCGGGCAAGAGAGACTCTCTGCTGCTGTCCTCCAGAGAGTTCATGAGGGTAGCGTTTTTCGTAGCCTTCGAGCGTGACAAGCGAGATCAGATTCCGCACTCTTTTTTTGCGCTCGGATTCAGAAAGTTTCGCGAGACCAAATTGAATGTTCTGTTCAACAGTCAAGTGAGGGAATAGCGCGTAGTCCTGAAAAACCATGCCTATGCTTCTTTTTTCTGGCGCTAGAATGGTTTTGGGTGTCGAAATTTCGCGGTTGTCGAGTAGTATGCTGCCCGATTTCAAGGGCTCAAAACCCGCAATAGCTCTGAGAATGGTGCTTTTCCCGCAGCCGCTGGGGCCAAGTAAGCAGCCGATCTCACCCTTGGAAAGCGTTAGGGAGAGATCTTTAATGACGACGAGTTTGTCGTAGTCGCATTGAATCTTGTTAAGTTGCAGCAGGCCGCGCATGATTTCTCTTATCTAGGTGTCGAAGGTAGCAGCGATGGGTGACGCATACAAAGCATAGGCTTAAGCGTTACACAGCAGGAATTCTAGCAATGACTTTTGCGCGTGTAATCTGTTTTCAGCTTCGTCCCACACCACCGAGCTGGGGTGGTCGAGCATGTCGTGGCTAATTTCTTCACCGCGATGGGCCGGCAAGCAGTGCATAAACAATGCGTCACTATTGGCCTCGGCCATTAGCTCGGGGCTTACCTGATAGCTTTTAAAACTATCTGCCCTTTTGTTCTGCTCCTCTTCCTGCCCCATTGAAGCCCAGACATCCGTTACGACCAGGTCTGCCTTGCTGACTGCGGTTTTGGGGTTCCGTTCAAGGTGGACACGATCTTTCGCATTACTAACAAACTCGGGTTTGGGCTCGTATCCTTCTGGAGAAGAAACAACCAGCTCAAAGTTAAGCAGCTTGGCAGCATTGATAAATGAGTTACACATATTGTTGCCGTCACCTATCCAAACGACTTTCTTGCCATCAATAGAACCACGATGTTCGTGATAGGTTTGCATATCAGCAAGCAACTGGCAGGGGTGGTAATCGTCTGTCAGTGCGTTGATGACCGGGACAGAAGAGTGCTCAGCAAACAGCTCTAGTTTGGCATGCTCGAAGGTACGGATAGTAATGGCATCGACCATTCTGGAGAGCACTTTTGCGCTATCCTCTATAGGCTCCCCCCGCCCAAGCTGCGTATCTCTGGGAGATAGAAACAATGACGAACCTCCAAACTGGGCCATACCCGACTCAAAGGAAACGCGTGTGCGGGTTGATGACTTTTCAAAAATCAGAGCCAATACCCGGTTTTTGAGCGGCTCGTAAATATTGCCCTTTTTCTGCTCGCTTTTGAGCGTGATGGCACGCTCGATAACCTGTTTTAGTTCGTCTTTGCTCAGGTCGGTTAGTGTCAGAAAATGTCGTAATGCCATGTTGCTCTCTGCGTGAAAAGTATTTGATGTATGGTGTGTATGATGTTTAGTCTTTGCGTGGGCTGCTACGGTCATCTGCCGCATACAGGCGGATAATTTGCACTAGGGCTTCGATCAGAAACTCACATTCCTCATCACTTAGGTTGAGAGGTGGGAGCAGTCGAATGACCTTTTCAGATGTGACATTTAGCAGCAGGCCTTTCTCTTTGGCCAACGGCACCAGAGCCAGACAGGGGTCGTGTAGTTCAATGCCCAGCATTAACCCTAGCCCGCGTATGTCTTTAACGTAGTCGGCGCTTAAAAGCTCTTCTCTCAGTCTATTGAGAATACGGTCGCCTAGCACCTGTGCGCGCGCGCAAAGATTTTGTTGTGCAATCGTGTCGATGGTTGCCATGGCTGCCGCGCAGCCGAGAGGATTCCCTCCGAAGGTAGAGCCATGTGAGCCGGGAATCAACACATCCGATGCCGCCCCTTTTGCAAGGCAAGCGCCTATGGGGTAGCCATTCCCCAAGCCTTTGGCGGTTGTAATGACGTCGGGTAGCACGCCCAGAGTTTCAGAGGCAAAATACGCCCCTGTCCGGCCATTGCCCGTCTGTACTTCGTCAGCGATCATCAGCCATTCCTCTGCATCACAGAGGCTTCGCACCGCGCGCAGGTATTCGGGGCTGGCAATCGACAAGCCACCTTCACCTTGAACGGGTTCAAACATAACCGCGACCACGTCGGGGTTAGAGCGTGCGATTGTGTTTAGTGCTTCAATATCATTAAAGGGGGCGCGAACAAAGCCCGACAGAAGGGGCTCGAATCCCGCTTGAGCCTTACGATTCCCCGTCGCTGTAAGCGTCGCCATCGTGCGGCCATGAAAGGCATTTTCCATCACGATAATGGTTGGCCTTTTTATGCCTTTGAGGTGCCCGTATCTGCGCGCAAGTTTAATGGCGGCTTCATTCGCCTCAGCACCTGAGTTTGCGAAGAAGACTTTGTCCATGCCTGAAAGCGCACAGAGTTCGGCGGCAAGCTTGTCTTGCAAGGGCGTATGATAGAGGTTCGAGCAATGGATGAGGCGACCGGCCTGGTCCTTGATCGCTTTTGTGATTGCTGGGTGAGCGTGTCCAAGGCCGGAAACCGCTATTCCACAAAAAGTGTCAAAGTACTTGTTCCCGTCAGTGTCATATAACCAAACGCCATCGCCACTTTCGAAGGCGACTGGAATTCGACCATAGGTATTCATTAATGCTTTATTGCCCATCTTGTTCTCTTCTAAACGCAAAAAGGCAGCGATATGGGCTGCCTATACTGTAGATAATGTTAGCCCGAAATGTTGCTCGACGCAAATTTGTGGGATGATATTGGGCGAGACGGGTGATCGTGACGAGCGCGGTCATAGAGACTCAAACAAGGAGTTTGGCATGGAGTGGAGTGGCATTGATCTAGCCGTTTTTACTGGGCGAATGAATTCCATCTGCGAAGAAATGGGGAGCGTGTTAATGAAAAGCGCAGTGTCTCCCAATATTAAGGACAGACTG